>NZ_JBWKRA010000011.1:0-210708 GCF_059419065.1 Pseudomonas sp. GW821-FHT07B01
GCCTGCGATAGCATCACCTCGGTGTACCTGATGTACCGAGGTGTCTGCATCGCAGGCAAGCCAGCTCCCACATTTTAATAGCCGGGGCGGGCCTTGAGCTGTTCGGCAGCGGCTTTGGCCAGGTCCGGCGGCAGGAAGTCTTTGTCCGGGTTGTAGTCAGCCTTGAGATAGCGCGCCAGATCCTGCAAATCCCCCGGGTTGAGCGTGCCGGCCGCCTGCTTCAAGCGCAGGCTGTCGAGGATGTAGTCGTAGCGGCTGTTGTTGTAGTTGCGCACCGACGCGTACAGCTGGCGCTGTGAGTCCAGCACGTCGACGATGTTGCGCGTGCCCACCTGATAGCCGATTTCCGTGGCTTCCACTGCGCTCTGGTTGGAGATGATCGACTGGCGGCGCGCTTGCACCTGCTCCACATCGGTGTTGACTGCACGGTGCAGATTGCGGGTGTTTTCCACCACTTGGCGGCGCAGGCCTTCACGTTGTTGCTCGGTCTGATCGAGGCGCGAATAGGATTCGCGCACTTGCGAGCTGGTGAGGCCGCCGCTATAGATCGGGATGTTCAAGCGCAGGCCGACGGTGCGTTGCGACACATCGCCACCGTACGGGATGGGCAACTGATTCGGGTTGCTGAAACCCAGGGCGTCGTTGTCGCCTTTTTCGTATTGCGCAACCGCATCGAGGGTCGGCAAGTGGCCGGCCTTGCGCTGCCGAAGGGTTTCTTCGGCGGCGGTTACCGCGTAATTGCTGGCGAGCAGGTTGAGATTCTGGCGCCCGGCGGTTTCGACCCAGGCCTTGGCGTCGTTCGGCGCCGGCGGCAGCACCGGCAGCGTATGAACGATGCCCTGGATCGAATTGTATTGGCGGTTGGTCAGGGTGATCAGCGCTTCGAAAGCGTCGTCCACCTGACGCTGGGCCAGGATGCGGTTGGCCCGGGCAGTGTCGTAGCTGGCCTGGGATTGCAGCACATCGGTCTTGTCCGACAGGCCCACATCGAAGCGTTCGTTGGACTGGTCGAGCTGGCGCTTGAAGGCATTTTCTTCGGCTTTGGTCGACGCCAGGTTGTCCTGGGCGCGCAGCACGGCGAAGTAGCTCTCGGCACTTTGCAAAATCAGGTTCTGCTCGGAGGCCGACAGTTGCAGCGAGGCTTGCTCGTTGACCGCTTGGGCGGCTTGCAGCTGGAACCAGCGGTCGGCGCGAAACAGCGGCTGGCTCAGGGTGGCGCGCCAGGAGTGGGCGTCGCGGTTGGCCGTGGCGGCCGGTTGATCGATCTGGGTGCGCACGTTATTGCTATCGGCACCGGCCGACAGATTCGGCAGCAAACCTGCGCGGGCCTGGGGCACCACTTCTTTTTGCGCGCCGTACTGCGCACGGGCAGCGGCCAGGTCGGCGTTGTTGTGCGCCGCTTCCTGATAGACGCTGACCAGGTCGGTATTGGCGGACAAGGGCGCTTCAGCTGCCCAGACCAGTCCGTTGGTCGCACAAGACACGGCAACAGCCAGTGAGAGTTTGCGCAGCATGAGGCGATCCCTAATTTTAATATTACGACTATAATTTAGCGCTCAAGGCTAAGGCTGGCCATTCCTGGCGTCAAGCCTTGAAGCAGTGCCCGAGTGTAGTGGCCGGACCTGCGCACAACAATCCCACGATCGCGCCATTCATCACGCTGAATGCACCGCTATTGGCAATTTGCCCACGCCATGGTCTAGACTGGCCGCGTTCTTGTCGGGGTGCCTTGTTGGAAGGCTGAGATCGGTAAATACCGGATCCCGTTGAACCTGATCAGGTTAGCGCCTGCGTAGGGAACAAGATTTCTCGTCACCCGGCGAGTCCTCTTGTGCTTCGTCCGGGATGTTGTTCGACAATCGAACAGCCCTCGTGCGCCAAGCACAGCACTGGTTACAGTGCGTCCGTCCGTCACAGGTTCGCTCCGACAAAAATCCACCGCCTGGATAAGTTGGAGAGCCCGTGATGAGTACAAAACTAAAAAATACCGTGCACCTGAGTGAATCGGCCAAGGTCGACTCCGGCTCCGTGCAGCCGTTTACCCGCTCGCAAAAAATCTACGTGCAGGGCTCCCGCCCGGATATTCGCGTGCCGATGCGCGAGATCAGCCTGGACGTGACGCCCACTGAGTTTGGTGGCGAAATCAACGCCCCTGTAGTGGTCTACGATACCTCCGGCCCCTATACCGACCCCAATGTCATCATCGACGTGCGCAAAGGCTTGGCCGATGTGCGCTCGCCGTGGATCGAAGAGCGTGGTGACACCGAGCGGCTGGCCTGCTTGAGCTCACGCTACGGCCAGGAACGTCTGGATAACCCCGACCTGGCCTACCTGCGCTTTGCCCACCTGCAAAACCCGCGTCGGGCCAAGGCCGGCGCCAACGTCAGCCAGATGCACTACGCGCGCAAAGGCATCATCACGCCAGAAATGGAATACGTGGCCATCCGCGAAAACATGAAGCTTGAGGAAGCCCGCGCCAGCGGCCTGCTTAAGCAACAACATGCCGGGCACAGCTTCGGCGCCAGTATTCCGAAAATCATCACGCCCGAGTTCGTGCGCGAAGAAATCGCCCGCGGCCGCGCAATCATCCCGGCCAACATCAACCACACTGAGCTGGAGCCGATGATTATCGGCCGTAACTTCCTGGTGAAGATCAACGGCAACATCGGCAACAGCGCCTTGGGTTCGTCCATTGAAGAAGAAGTGGCGAAGATGACCTGGGGCATTCGCTGGGGCTCGGACAACATCATGGACCTGTCCACCGGCAAACATATCCATGAAACCCGCGAGTGGATCATCCGTAACTCGCCCGTGCCGATCGGCACCGTGCCTATCTACCAGGCCCTGGAAAAAGTCGACGGTGTTGCCGAAGACCTGACCTGGGAGCTGTTCCGCGACACCCTGATCGAACAGGCCGAGCAAGGCGTGGACTACTTCACCATTCACGCCGGCGTATTGCTGCGCTACGTGCCGCTGACCGCCAATCGCGTCACCGGCATTGTCAGCCGTGGCGGCGCGATCATGGCCAAGTGGTGCTTGGCCCATCACAAGGAAAACTTCGCCTACACGCACTTCGAAGAGATCTGCGAAATCATGAAGGCCTATGACGTCAGCTTCTCCCTGGGGGATGGTCTGCGTCCGGGGTCGGTGGCCGATGCCAACGACGCTGCGCAATTCGGTGAACTGGAGACTCTGGGCGAGCTGACCAAGATCGCCTGGAAGCACGACGTACAAACCATGATCGAAGGCCCCGGCCATGTGCCGATGCAACTGATCAAAGAGAACATGGACAAGCAGTTGGAGTGCTGCGACGAGGCGCCGTTCTACACCCTCGGCCCGCTGACCACTGATATTGCGCCGGGCTACGACCACATCACCTCAGGCATTGGCGCGGCGATGATCGGCTGGTTCGGTTGCGCCATGCTCTGCTACGTCACCCCCAAGGAGCACTTGGGCCTGCCGAACAAGGATGACGTGAAGACCGGGATCATCACCTACAAGATCGCGGCCCACGCGGCCGACCTTGCCAAAGGCCACCCTGGCGCGCAGATTCGCGATAACGCCCTGAGCAAGGCGCGCTTCGAATTCCGCTGGGAAGACCAGTTCAACCTCGGCCTGGACCCGGATACCGCACGGGCATTCCACGACGAGACGTTGCCCAAGGAATCTGCCAAGGTCGCGCATTTCTGCTCCATGTGTGGGCCTAAATTCTGCTCGATGAAGGTCACCCATGAGGTGCGTGAGTACGCGGCCAACCAGCGCATCGATGCGGTGGATGTGGACGTGGCCAAGGGCTTGGCCGAGCAGGCTGAGCGGTTCAAACAGGAAGGTAGCCAGCTCTACAAAAAGGTCTGATCCATAGGCGGCGGTGCCTGCACCGCCGTCATCGCGGGCAAGCCCGGCTCCCACAGTTGGCCTAAGTGGACACAGATTTTGTGTTCACAGCCGGTCCCCTGTGGGAGTCGGGCTTGCCCGCGATAGCGATCTGACAAACACCCAATCTCTCCCTGCAATAACAACCGATCAGCGGCGTGCCGGCACCAGCTCAGGCTTGATCACGCCGGTTAGGCGCGTATAGGGCAGGGTGATTTCGATCAGCCCCTGTGCGTAAGGGGCGATGGTGCTGACGTTGTACTTGAGCACCACGCCGCCGCTGGTCAGGGCCACGTTCGGGGTTTTCTGGAACGGCCAGCTCTTCACGAACTCCGGATCGCGATCCATCTTGGTGCTGATCAACCAGCTGTTGTGGGCAACTTTAGCGGTATTCCAGAAGGCCTGCTCCTGGCCGGGCAACAGCATGTCGGCCAGGGTCAGTTCCTTATGCAGAATCCGTGAATAGTTGATAAACCCACGGCCTGGCTCGCCGTGGGCGACGCCGGTGTCCAGGTAACTGGACACTTCAACGATCACCAGTCCGTCATGCTGGTCACGTACCTTGGCTTGCAAGTACATGCCATGGCGGTCCGGCGACTCACGCAGGAAGGTGTTCCGGTAGGCGTTCAGGCTCGCCGGGACGCTGGCGTCAGGCGTGGTGCGGGTCATTTGCAGCAAACGCTGTTCCACCAGGCTGTCGAGTTGTGGCTCGGTGGGGAAATGCACGGTGTCGATGTTCACCAGCGGGCAGGCCGGGCTGTCACAGCCGGGCTTGATCTGCTCGGATTTGTCGGTGGTAACGTCCAGCGGCTTGAGATAGGCCGGTTGGAACAGGCTCTGGCAAGCACCCAGGGTCAAGGCAATACAGGCCACGGAGGCGATTTTTAAAAGCGACATGTGTGTCCTTCGTAAATCGATGGAAAGCGAAAAGAGTAGCGCTTGGACTGCCAACGTGGCCGCCAGTTCGCCACTAAACTGATTGCAGTGAGTTTGACGCTCGCCGCCTCTCCCGGCAACCGCAAAGGGGCTGCATCAACGGGCGTCGGCGCGTTAGGATGGCGCCCATTGCACGAGCTTAACGAGGGACACCATGACGGACATCGCGAAGTCGACGCCGAACAAAATCGAGATTGTTCAGCGTGACAATGCCTATAAAGGCTTCTACAAGCTCGATCGCGTGCAACTGCGCCACGAAAAATTCGACGGCGGCATGAGCCGGGTGATCAACCGCGAGGTGTTCGTGCGTCATGACGCCGTATGCGTGCTGCCCTATGACCCGCTGCGCGATGAGGTGGTGCTGATCGAACAGTTCCGCGTCGGCGCCATGGGCCGCGCCGATAACCCCTGGCTGGTGGAGATGGTCGCCGGCCTGATTGACAAGGATGAGCAACCCGAGGAGGTTGCACACCGCGAGGCCGAGGAGGAAGCTGGGCTGACATTCTCCGCGCTATGGCCGATCACCAAGTATTTTCCATCGCCGGGCGGCAGCACCGAATTTGTCCACCTGTACCTGGGCCGTTGCGACAGCTCGGGCGCGGGTGGCGTCCATGGATTGGAAGAAGAAGCAGAAGATATCCGCGTCACCGCCTGGGCCTTCGAAGATGCCTTGCAGGCAGTGCGCGATGGCAAGATTTCCAACGCAGCCAGCATTATCGCCCTGCAATGGCTTGCGCTTAATCGCGCGGAAGTGAGGGGGTTATGGCAGTAAAGGCACGGGAACGTTATCGAGTAGACCTGATCGGGCTGCAAGCGGCCTGCGAGGCCAACTATGCGCGGCTGATGCGCCTGCTCCCGGACATGCGCCACGCCCCCCAGGCGCGGCGCATTGCTGTCACCCATGGCGACCAGATGCTCGGCGTGCTGACCCTGGAAGTCATTCTCACCTGCCCGTACACCACCACCCTGCGGGTGCGCCAGGAACACAGCCTGCCGTGGTTGCCGGTGCCGCAACTGGAAGTACAGGTCTACCACGACGCCCGTATGGCCGAAGTGATCAGCGCCGAGCACGCACGACGCTTTCGCAGCATCTATCCTTACCCGAATGTGTTCATGCACCAGCCCGATGAGAAAGCACAGCTCAATGTGTTCCTCGGTGAATGGCTCAGCCACTGCCTGGCCTTGGGCCATGAGTTTGAAGTGGTGCGGTAGAGGTGAACTGCGTCTGCTTCCTTGGGTTTCCTCTTTGTGTCCTGCCCCAGCATAATCGCGCCAAATGTCCATTCCTGTAGTTGCCAGGGAGAGCGCCTTGCCGAGCGTATCCGCCGTGAATCCTGATGCCGTGTTGCTGGTGCAGTTGTCCGACAGCCATCTGTTTGCCGACGCTGACGCCACGCTGCTGGGCATGAACACCCGTGAAAGCCTGCAGCGGGTGGTCGAGCTGGTGCGTGCGCAACAGCCGGCCATCGACCTGATACTGGCGACCGGCGACTTGTCCCAGGACGGCACGCTGGCGTCCTATCAACAGTTTCGCGATTTGACCGCTCCCCTTGGCGCCCCGGCGCGCTGGATTCCCGGCAACCACGACGAACCGCAGGTCATGGCCCAGGCTGCCATGCACAGTGATTTGCTCGAACCGGTGGTGGATATCGGCAACTGGCGTATCACCCTGCTGGATTCGGCGGTACCCGGGTCGGTGCCGGGTTACTTGCAAGACGAGCAACTGCAACGGCTGGCGCAGGCCTTGAGCGAAGCGCCGGATCGCCATCACCTGGTGTGTTTCCACCATCATCCGGTGCCCATCGGCAGTGCATGGATGGAGCCGATTGGCCTGCGCAACCCCGAGGCGCTGTTTGCCGTGCTTGAGCGCTTCCCGCAGACAAAGGCATTGCTTTGGGGCCATGTGCATCAGGAAATCGACGGCGAGCGCAACGGTGTGCGACTGCTGGCTTCGCCGTCCACCTGTATCCAGTTTGCGCCAGGGAGTGAGGATTTCCAGGTCAGCGAGCAGGCACCGGGTTATCGCTGGTTGCGCTTGCATGGCGACGGACGGTTGGAAACGGGGGTGGAGCGGGTCAAAGGCTTCGCTTTTACGGTCGATTACGGCAGCAACGGCTATTAAGGCCTGCAAACACTGAGCAAAAGGTGGGAGCTGGCTTGCCTGCGATGACGGTGTACCTGGCGCTGGCTCGTTGACTCAATCGCCGCCATCGCAGGCAAGCCAGCTCCTACATTGGGTCCGCTTCTGCCTGCATTCCCTGTAAACTGCGCCTCTTTGGCCCCAGCACGGAGAGCCCGGCATGTCCGCTTCGATCCTGTATATCCACGGCTTCAACAGTGCGCCGGCTTCCAACAAGGCCAGCCAGTTGACCACCGTGATGGGCACCCTCGGCCTGTCCGACCAGTTACGCGTACCGGCGCTGCATCACCACCCTCGTCAGGCAATTCTTCAATTGGAGCAAGCGATTGCGCAACTGGGCCGGCCACTGCTGGTCGGCAGCTCACTCGGCGGCTACTATGCAACCCATCTTGCCGAACGCCATGGTCTCAAGGCGTTGCTGGTCAACCCGGCGGTCAGTCCCCATCGGATGTTCGACGGTTACCTGGGCACCCAGAAGAACCTCTACACCGATGAGACCTGGGAGTTGACACAGGACCACGTCACGGCCTTGGCCGAGCTGGAAGTACCGGCGCCCCAGGATGCCGCGCGTTATCAGGTGTGGTTGCAGACCGGGGACGAAACCCTGGATTATCGCCTGGCCCAACAGTATTACCGGGCCTGCGCCTTGCGCATCCAGGCCGGTGGCGACCATGGTTACCAGGGGTTCGCCCAGCAATTGCCGGCACTGTTGTGCTTTGCCGGCATTGGCGCAGATCAGTTTCAATCCTTCGATTTTTCGTCACTGTAGAAAATCGCAGGTCACTTTTTAATCGAACGACTCACGACGAGACCCCATGGCCACTCCCAGCGCTAGCTCTTATAACGCCGACGCCATCGAAGTCCTCTCGGGCCTCGACCCGGTGCGCAAACGCCCCGGCATGTACACCGACACCAGTCGGCCGAACCACCTTGCCCAGGAAGTCATCGACAACAGCGTCGACGAAGCCTTGGCCGGGCACGCCAAGTCGGTGCAAGTCATCCTTCACGCCGACCATTCCCTGGAAGTGTCCGACGACGGTCGTGGCATGCCGGTGGACATTCACCCCGAAGAGGGTGTGCCGGGCGTCGAGCTGATCCTTACCAAGCTGCATGCCGGCGGCAAGTTCTCCAACAAGAACTACCAGTTCTCCGGCGGTTTGCACGGCGTGGGTATTTCCGTGGTCAACGCGCTGTCGACCCTGGTGCGGGTCAAGGTCAAGCGCGATGGCAACGAGTACCAGATGACTTTCGCCGATGGCTACAAAGCCACCGACCTGGAAGTGATCGGCACCGTGGGCAAGCGCAACACCGGCACCAGCGTGTACTTTGCGCCGGACCCCAAGTATTTCGATTCGCCCAAATTCTCCATCAGCCGCCTCAAGCACGTGCTCAAGGCCAAGGCTGTGTTGTGCCCGGGGCTGCTGGTCAGCTTTGAAGACAAAGGCACCGGCGAGAAGGTCGAATGGCACTACGAAGACGGCCTGCGCTCTTACCTGGAAGACTCGGTCAGCGACTTCGAGCGCCTGCCCAACGAGCCGTTCTGCGGCAGCCTGTCGGGTAATAAAGAAGCGGTGGACTGGGCGCTGCTGTGGTTGCCCGAAGGTGGCGACAGCGTGCAGGAAAGCTACGTCAACCTGATCCCCACGGCCCAGGGCGGCACCCACGTCAACGGTTTGCGCCAAGGCTTGCTGGATGCCATGCGTGAGTTCTGCGAATACCGCAGCCTGTTGCCGCGCGGCGTCAAACTGGCGCCGGAAGACGTGTGGGAGCGCATCGCGTTCGTGCTGTCGATGAAGATGCAGGAACCGCAATTCTCCGGGCAGACCAAGGAGCGCCTGTCGTCCCGCGAGGCAGCGGCGTTTGTCTCTGGCGTGGTCAAGGACGCCTTCAGCCTGTGGCTCAACGAGCATCCGGAACTGGGCCTGGCCCTGGCGGAGCTGGCGATCAACAACGCCGGCCGGCGCTTGAAGGCGAGCAAAAAGGTCGAGCGCAAGCGCATCACCCAGGGCCCGGCACTGCCGGGCAAACTGGCCGATTGCGCCGGGCAAGACCCGATGCGTTCCGAGCTGTTCCTGGTGGAAGGTGACTCCGCCGGCGGTTCCGCCAAGCAAGCGCGGGACAAGGAGTTCCAGGCGATCCTGCCGTTGCGCGGCAAGATCCTCAACACCTGGGAAGTCGATGGCAGCGAAGTGCTCGCCAGCCAGGAAGTGCATAACATCGCGGTCGCCATCGGCGTCGATCCGGGCGCGGCAGACATGAGCCAGCTGCGCTACGGCAAGATCTGTATCCTCGCCGACGCCGACTCGGACGGCCTGCACATTGCTACCTTGCTGTGCGCGTTGTTCGTCCAGCATTTCCGCCCGTTGGTGGATGCCGGTCACGTCTACGTCGCCATGCCGCCGCTGTACCGCATCGACCTGGGCAAGGAAATCTTCTACGCCCTGGACGAAGCCGAGCGCGATGGCATCCTTGACCGCCTGGTGGCCGAGAAGAAACGCGGCAAGCCACAGGTCACGCGATTCAAGGGCCTGGGTGAAATGAACCCGCCGCAACTGCGCGAAACCACCATGGACCCGAACACCCGGCGCCTGGTGCAGTTGACCCTGGAAGACTTCGCCGCCACCTCGGAAATGATGGACATGCTGCTGGCGAAGAAACGCGCTGGCGACCGCAAGACCTGGCTTGAATCCAAAGGCAACCTGGCCGAGGTACTGGGCTGATGCGCACAGGCTTCGCCCTGGCGATCCTGATGTTGAGCGGGCTAGCGGTCACCCAGGCGGCCGCAGCCAGCGTGGCAGAGCTCAAGCTGGTCTCGGAACACCCGGTTGACGGCATGCGCGGTGGGAACCTGTCGGGCCTGGCGTTGTGTGGCAACGAGCTGTGGACGGTTTCGGACCGCGATGACGACCAGATCTACCGCCTGGATACCCGTGCGCCGACCTGGAGCGCGCAAGCGCTGACGATCGACGTGCCGCCCGTGCCCGAGTCCGGCCTGCCTTGGGGCTTGCGTTCGCGCACCAAGGCCGCTTCGTTCATACGCGGCGGTGACCTGGACTTTGAAGGCATCAGCTGTGATGCCGCAGGCAACCGCTACATTGTCAGCGAAGCCCATGCCGCGGTGTTGCAGGTACCCGCAACGGGCGCCCCGGAGTGGTTGAAAATCGCACCGGGCATGGTGCGTGAAGCCAGGGCTAGTGGCATGTTGCTGCACTTTAATGCCTTGTTCGAAGGCCTGGCGGTAAACCCTGAAGGCAATCAGATCTGGCTGGCTGCCGAGCGCGAACGCCGTGGCCTGGTCTCGATCAAGCGTGGGCAGAGCGTATGGGATTGCGATGGCCGTTGTGTATTGTTGAGCGAGGCCGGCCAGGAAGTGCAACCGGCGCAGTTCCCCAACGCCAAGGCCGTGTCCAAGGACTTTGCCGACTTGTCGCTGTTCAACGGCAAGCTGTTTACCCTGGAGCGCAATGCGTTCCAGATCTGCCGGCGCGACCCGCTCACGGCCAAGGTTGAGCTGTGCTGGTCGTTTGCCGACGAAGCCCTGACGCCGCAGCGACGTTACCCACAGTCGTATGGCCTGGCTGAAGCCCTGTTGGTGGATGCCGACGGTGCCTGGGTCGGGATCGACAACAATTTCGGCCCGCGTGCCGATGGTGAAAAACGTCCGATGGTCTATCGTTTTGCCGCTCCGGATGGCGGCTGGAGTGCCCAGCCATGAGTCGAGATTTTTTTGAATTGAATCAGCGCAGCGGCAGTTCCGCTGCGCCTTACCCCATGATGAGGCCCGCATGAGTGACATCCTCGCAGACAGCTTAGATGGCGTAGAGCGCCGGTCGCTGGCTGAATTCACCGAAAATGCCTATCTCAACTACTCCATGTACGTGATCATGGACCGTGCCTTGCCGCATATCGGCGACGGCCTGAAGCCCGTGCAACGGCGCATCATCTACGCCATGAGTGAGTTGGGCCTGGACGCCGATTCCAAGCACAAGAAATCGGCGCGTACCGTCGGTGACGTGCTGGGTAAATTCCACCCCCACGGCGACTCGGCGTGCTATGAAGCCATGGTGCTGATGGCCCAGCCGTTCAGCTACCGCTATACCCTGGTGGACGGCCAGGGTAACTGGGGTGCACCGGATGACCCCAAATCCTTCGCCGCCATGCGTTACACCGAGGCGCGGCTGTCGCGTTATTCCGAAGTGCTGCTCAGCGAGCTGGGCCAGGGCACTGCCGACTGGGGGCCGAACTTTGACGGCACCCTCGACGAACCCCTGGTGTTGCCGGCGCGTTTGCCGAATATCCTGCTCAACGGCACCACCGGTATTGCGGTCGGCATGGCCACCGATGTGCCGCCGCACAACCTGCGCGAAGTCGCCACTGCCTGCGTGCGCTTGCTGGATGAGCCCAAAGCTACGGTCGAGCAGCTCTGCGAGCATATCCAGGGCCCGGATTACCCGACCGAAGCAGAAATCATCACGCCGCGCGCGGACCTGCTGAAGATGTACGAAACGGGCAAGGGCTCGGTGCGTATGCGCGCGGTGTACCACATCGAGGACGGCGACATTATTGTGACCGCGCTGCCGCACCAGGTATCGGGTGCCAAGGTGCTGGAGCAGATCGCCGCGTTGATGCAGGCCAAGCCGTCGAAATTGCCGCAAGTGGCCGACCTGCGTGACGAGTCCGACCATGAGAACCCATGCCGCATCGTGATCATCCCGACTAACAGCCGGGTGGATCACGAAGTGCTGATGCAGCACTTGTTCGCCAGCACCGACCTGGAGTCCAGCTACCGGGTCAACGTCAACATCATCGGCCTGGACGGCAAGCCGCAGTTGAAGAACCTGCGCAATCTGCTGGTGGAATGGCTGGAGTTCCGCGTACAAACCGTGCGTCGCCGCCTGCAATTTCGCCTCGACAAGGTCGAGCGCCGCTTGCATCTGTTGGACGGCTTGCTGATCGCCTACCTCAACCTGGATGAAGTGATCCATATCATCCGTACCGCCGAGCATCCGAAAGCCGAGCTGATCGCGCGTTTCGAGCTGAGCGAAATCCAGGCGGACTACATTCTAGACACCCGCTTGCGCCAGTTGGCACGCCTGGAAGAAATGAAGCTGCGCGACGAGCAGGATGCACTGCTCAAGGAACAAGCCAAGCTGCAAGCCCTGCTGGGCAGCGAAGCCAAGCTCAAGAAGCTGGTGCGCAGCGAACTGATCAAAGACGCCGAAACCTATGGCGATGACCGTCGCTCGCCTATCGTCGAGCGCGCTGAAGCCAAGGCGCTGACCGAAACCGAGCTGTTGCCCAACGAGAAAATTACCGTCGTTCTGTCGGAAAAGGGTTGGGTTCGCTCCGCCAAAGGGCATGATATTGACGCCACCGGCCTTTCGTACAAAGCCGGTGATGGCTTCAAGACCGCTGCCGCCGGACGTTCCAATCAATTCGCGGTGTTTATCGACTCGACCGGGCGCAGTTATTCGGTGCCGGCCCACACCCTGCCGTCTGCACGGGGGCAGGGCGAGCCGTTGACCGGGCGCCTCACGCCGCCACCGGGGGCGAATTTCGAGTGCGTGCTGTTGCCGGACGATGATTCGCTGTATGTCATCGCCTCCGACGCCGGTTACGGTTTCGTGGTCAAGGGTGAAGACCTGCAGGCCAAGAACAAGGCGGGCAAGGCGCTGTTGAGCCTGCCGAACAATGCCAAGGTGATCCTGCCAAGGCCGGTGGAGGATCGGGAGAGTAACTGGCTGGCGTCGGTGACCACCGAAGGGCGCTTGCTGGTGTTCAAGATCAGCGACTTGCCGCAGCTGGGCAAGGGTAAAGGCAACAAGATAATCGGGATTCCCGGTGACCGGGTGGCCAGTCGCGAGGAGTATGTGACTGACATCGCCGTGGTCCCGGAAGGTTCTACCCTGGTGCTCCAGGCCGGCAAGCGCACGTTGTCATTGCGCCCTGACGACCTTGAACACTACAAGGGTGAGCGTGGCCGGCGAGGTAACAAACTGCCACGAGGCTTCCAGCGAGTGGATGCCTTGCTGGTCGAAACGCCGGTTTAAGCGGTACTAGAGGCCTCGATCTACGATTTAACGCGTAGATCGATGCTTTCGCGCTGGAGTCATGGCGCATATTCACGGATGATATGGCCTTTCCAGCGCCGGCGTGGCCGAGCGTGTTCAGGTTATTTTTAGTATTACATTGTGGTTCGCCTTGTGGCAGCCACTTGGATGGGATGATGACTGCTCCACGCCTTCCTCTATTTTTGATGCTCGCTGGCCTTTTGGGGTTGGCGGGTTGCAGCACACATCAACCGGTGTCGCTGTACCAGCTGGACAGCGGAAGTCCGGCTCAGCCAGCCCAAACCGCTGGCATGGCCGTATTGCTGGGGCCGGTAGTCGTTGCCGATTACCTGCAACGCGAAACCCTGCTTCAACGTCAGAACGACGGCAGCCTGCAAGGTTCCACAGATGGTCGTTGGGCCGGTAGCCTGTCGTCGGATATCAACCAGTTGATGTTGCGTCAGGTCGCCGGCCAGCTGGACAGCCAGCGTGTGGTCCTGGCACCGGGACCCTCCGGGTTCACCCCGGATGTACAGGTGTTGCTGACCATTACGCGGCTGGATTCCGGCAAGTCGCAACCGGCGATCCTGGATGCACAGTGGCGCCTGATCGACCGTCGCGGGCAGGTGCGGGACAACCGCATTGTGCATCTGCAGGAAGAGCACGCCGGCACCACTGCGTCCCAGGTCCAGGCTCAGGGTGTGCTGTTGCAGCACTTGGCACAGCAGTTGTCGGTGGCGCTCAAACCATTGGCCAACCAGCCGCCGATTGCCGAAGCGCAGCCGCGTAAGCAGGCCCCCGCCCAGGCCAAGCCTGCGGCCCCGGAAAAACCGAAGATGCCGATGGCCACGCCGATTCGTACGGACTTGGAAGTGTTCAGATTCTGATCTGAATGGCGCACAAACAAAAGGCCCGCTGAATAAGCGGGCCTTTTTGTTGGGCTGCGATTTAAGCTGCACCACAACCCAAATGGGGGGCGGGCTTGTGTGTGAGCGAGCTTGCTCGCGAATCAGGTGTGTCAGGGGCGCATCAGCTGAGTGACACGCCGCCTTCGCGAGCAAGCCCGCTCCCACATAAGCCCAGCTCCACAGTAGGTATAACGCTATGCCTCAGGGCTTACGGGTCTCATGCATCCGCGCCAACTGACGCTCCAGCATCGACGGATACGGCTCCATCAACCGCTCCACACAACTGGCCCCTTCAGGGCTGGCAATCGGGCGGATACGTGCGCGTTGGCGGATCAGCGTGTCTTCGCTGATCTTGCGCTCCACCAGCAGGAGGTTACGGCTGTGCTGGGACAAGGCCAGAGCATCCTGGGCGATTTCGGTCAGCAGCAGGTCGATCTGGCTGATGCCAAACAGGTCGTCACCCACGGTTAGACCCAGCTGCAGTTGCAGGGTAATGCCGCTGTCGGCTACTTCGATCTGCAGGGCATGGCCCAGGGCGCGCAACAGCTCGCCGCAGCAGATGGCATTGGTCAGGTAGTCCTCGCCGCTGTCTTCGCTGTGGAACAGCATCAGCGTGCTGCCATCGTTCAGGGTGTGCAGTTCGCTCTGGTAGAGCGAAGCGGCCTGGTCGAGGCAGTCACGGTAGCGTTCGAGCAGTTCGGTCAGGCGGGCGCGGGGCAGGCGGCGCAGTTGCTCCTGGGCACCCAGTTGCACGGCGAGTACAGCACTGTGCTGTGGCTCGGCGTTCTTGACCGCAACCGGTTTGGGCGCAGCGACTGGGGCGGCTGCCGAGGTGTCGCGCAGGTCGGCGAACGGGTCTTCGTCGTCCAGCTCGTCTTCCTCGGCCTTGATCACATGGCGCGGCGCAGGCTTGAGGCCGGCCACCGGGGCGCTTTCGTCGAAGCCTGGGTCGCGCAGGTCGCGCACTTCAAACTCAGGCTCGTCGTTGTAGTCCTCGGTGTCGTCGTACTCAGGCTCGGGCTCGACTTCAGGCGCTTTCGGCTCCGGGGCAAAGCTGGTGTGGAGCTGGCGCGCGAGGTCGCCGATTTCGTCCTGGCGATCGGTGGCCGGAGTGTGTTCGTCGATATCCCGCAGCCAGATGCGCAGTTGCATCAACGGCGTGGAGATATGCCGGCCCAGGCGCAGGCTCAAGGCCAGGGCCAAGGCCAGCAGGATCGCGCTCAGGATGCCCATGCTTTGCAGGCTGATGGTCATCGGCTGCTGGAACTGTTGCATATCAAGGCTGATACGCAGTTGGCCGGCCTTCACGTCCTGGAACGTGATATTGCTCTGATACAGGCCTTCGGCCTCACCGAGCAGGCCGTTTTTCGGGCGCTGCCCGGCCTCGGCCATGATCCGGTTGTCCACGCTATAGATGGCGGCGTGGGCCACCAGCGGGTTCTTGGTCAGGTTGTTGAGCAATACGTTGAGGCTGAGGATGTCGTTGGACACCAGCAACTCAGTCGCCGAAGTGGCAGTCTGGGTTGTCAGGCTCGCGCCCAGGGCGTCAGCTTGCTCGTGCATGGCCTGCTTGAACTGCAAACCCATCACGCAGGCGTAGATCACCAGGGCCAGAGCGACCAGGATCACGTTATGGCTGGCGATGCGCAATGCAATCGGTACACGGCGATGGCGCAGTGCCCGGAAGATCAGCAGGAAGAAGTTATCGGTTTTTACTGGCGTGGGCCGGTTCACTTGCGCTCGGCTCTTGGTCCGTGAAGTTGACGCGCAGTATAGCGACAGGCCCCTGGCCGGCAAAGCGCTGCCTGTGCCCGATGGTCACTGAAAGTGGGTAGAATGCGGTTTTTTTCCAGCCTGGGGGTGCGCTTTGCGCGAAATTGTCCTGATCAACATCACGGGTGAAGACCGACCGGGTCTCACCGCAGCCATTACCGGCGTCCTGGCCCAGGGTGGTGTGAACATTCTCGACATCGGCCAGGCAGTGATCCACGACACCTTGTCGTTCGGCATCCTGGTGGAGATCCCCAGTACCGAACAGGCCTCCTCGGTACTCAAGGACATCCTGTTTACGGCGTATAAGCTTGATCAACAGGTACGTTTCACCCCGGTGTCCGAAGCTGACTACCAGCACTGGGTCGAAGGCCAGGGTAAAAAGCGCCATATCGTCACCCTGTTGACCCGCAAGGTAACGGCTGAGCAGCTGCAGCGCGTCAGTTCGATCACCGCGCAATACGGATTGAATATCGACCATATTGACCGTCTGTCGGGTCGCATGCCATTGGACACCCCGGCTGACAAAGGCAAGGGCTGCATCGAGTTCTCCGTGCGCGGTGAACCGGCTGACGCGCAAGCGCTGCGCGCCGACTTCCTGAGCGTGGCCCAGGAACTGAATGTCGATATCGCCTTCCAGGAAGACTCCCTGTTCCGTCGCAACCGCCGCTTGGCGGTGTTCGACATGGACTCCACCTTGATCGAAGCCGAAGTCATCGACGAGCTGGCCAAGGCGGCCGGTGTGGGCGAGCAAGTTTCTGAGATTACTGAGCGCGCGATGGCCGGCGAGCTGGATTTTCGTGCCAGCTTCAAGGAGCGTCTGGCGCTGCTCAAAGGCTTGGACGTGGGCGTGCTGGACTCGATCGGCGCGTCGCTGCGCCTGACTGAAGGCGCCGAAACCCTGTTCGCCGAACTCAAGCGACTGGGCTACAAGACCGCCATCCTGTCCGGCGGCTTCACGTACTTCGCCAAGCAGTTGCAGGCCAAGCTGGGCATTGACTATGTATTCGCCAACGAGCTGGAAGTGGTGGATGGCAAAGTGACTGGCGTCGCGGTGGAGCCGATTGTCGACGCCCAGCGCAAGGCCGACCTGCTCAAGGAATTGGCCCATAAGGAAGGCTTGCGTCTGGAGCAGACCATTGCGGTCGGCGACGGCGCCAATGACTTGCCGATGCTGGCGATTGCCGGGTTGGGCGTGGCGTTCCGTGCCAAACCGTTGGTCAAGCAGTCGGCCAAGCAGGCGATTTCGACACTGGGGCTGGATGGCGTGCTGTATCTGCTGGGCTTGCGTGACCGCGACGGTCAGCTATAAGCCGATCTCACTGTCACTGATCATTCCCACGCTCCGCGTGGGAACGCCTCCAGTGACGCTCTGCGTCACGCTTTGGGCGCAGAGCGCCTCGGGCTGCATTCCCACGCGGAGCGTGGGAACGATCAATCTCACCAGCAATGTCAGGCTTTAGCTGCGGCGATACCCTGGCCCATCTGCACCGGCGTACCCGCTGCCAGTTCTTCAGCCCACTTCACCTGGTCCGGCCCGAACAGCACGATGGCAGTGGAGCCCAGTTTGAAACGACCCAGTTCCGCACCCTTCTCCAGATGAATCGGCGCGCGGGCCGCTTCGTCGTAGCGGAAGGTTTTCAGCTCGCGTTTCGGCGGCGTTACCAAACCGGCCCACACGGTTTCAATCGACGCAACGATCATCGCACCTACCAACACCACGGCCATCGGGCCGCGTTCGGTGTCGAACAAGCAGACAACGCGCTCGTTACGGGCGAACAGTTCCGGCACGTTTTCGGCGGTGGTCTGGTTGACCGAGAAAATCCGCCCTGGCACATACACCATCTCGCGCAGGGTACCGGCCAGTGGCATGTGCACCCGGTGGTAGTCCTTGGGCGACAGGTAAATTGTCGCGAACTCGCCGCCCATGAACGGCGCAGCCATTGCCGCATCGCCACCGAGCAGTTCCAGCACGCTGAAGCTGTGGCCCTTGGCCTGGAAGATACGGCCATGTTCGATCGGGCCTAGCTGGCTGACCGCGCCATCGGCGGGGCTCAGGACTGCGCCAGGGGTTGGATCCAACGGGCGGGCGCCGTCTTTCAACGCACGGGTGAAGAAGGCGTTGAAGTGCTCGTAGGCGGTCAGGTCTTCCACCAGGGCCTGGGACATGTCCACCTGGTAGCGCTTGGCGAACCAGGCAGTGAAGGCGTTCTTGAACCAGCGCACGCGGCACTCGGCGATACAACCGGCCAGGCGCGACAGCAAGTGGTGCGGCAGCAAGTACTGGCTGAGGATAAACAACTGCTTTTTCATAACTGTCCTTAAACCTTAAATCTCAACGGGGGTGTCGGGGTGATTGCCCCATTCGCCCCAGGAACCGGCATAACCTTTGACTCGCGGATAACCGAGCGCCTTGGCCACCAGGTAGGTGAAGCCAGAGCGGTGGTGAGTCTGGCAGTGGGTGATGATTTCTTTGTCTTTGGTCAGCCCGAGGTCTTCGAGGATTTGCGGCATGTCACGGCGGATACGCAGGTTGCGCGCCTTGTCCATGCCGGCAGTCCATTCGAAGTTCACCGCGCCGGGAATGTGGCCGCCCTTGGCTGCGAGCACTTTCTCGCCGGAATACTCCAGCGGGCCACGAGCGTCCCAGATCCCCAGGTCGGCCGCGCCGAGACGGCTTTGCAGGTATTCACGGGTGGCGGTAGGGCCGTCGTGCAGCGTAAGGCTGACCGGGCCGCCGGCTGCTGCGGGCACATCGGTGGAAAGCGGGTGCCCTTCCTCCAGCCAAGCCAGCAGGCCGCCGTCGAGGTAGTGATATTTCTGGTGGCCGATCACGTCGAGCATCCAGATAAAACGCCCGGCCCAACCGCCGCCTTCGTCGTCGTAGACCACATAGGTGGCGTCCGGGGTGTGGCCCAGTTCGCCGAACAGTTTTTCCAGGTCGGCCTTGCTTGGTAGCAGGCCGGGTGCCGGTGGCTGTCCCAGTTGGGTGCGCTTGGGGTCAACGAAATGCGCGCCGGGGATATGCCCTTCGGCGTAGCGGGCGACACTGGTGAGGTCTACCAGTATCAAGTGCTTGGAATCGAGGCGACCCAACAGGTCGGCGGATTCGATCACCAGCGGCAAGCCAGAGAAGTCAGGCATGTGAGGTCTCCTGGGCACAAATGTTGGCGATAAAGGCCGGTGATTGTAGCGCAAGCATCAGGCGCTGCGGTTGGTAAAGCTGTGCAGGGCTTTCTCGATGCATTGGGCGGTTTTGCCGAACGCTTGCACGGTGGTTTCCGAGAACGGCCCGCCGCCCTGGTCCGCCACGATCAGCATGACCACACGGCCGTTGCAGCTCAGTGAGCGCAGTAGCAGATGCTCGCCAATAAACAGACGACGCAGGATCGGTGGCAGCAATGCGGAAAACTGCGCATGGTTGTCGGGGTTCAGGCGTACCTGGGCGGACTTTTCCAGCAGGCGTTGCAGCAGTGTGCTGTTCACCACATCCAGACTTAGGTGAGCCGCGTCCTTGGGCAGGCCGTCGGCCTGGTGTACACGCAAGGTGCTCAAGGCGCGATCTGCCATGAATATCAGTACCCGCTGCATGCCACTGGCGACCAGGGCTTCCTTGGCGCAAGTGGTCAGGTGCATGGCGTTGGCAAAGCGGCTCGGCTCCACCAGCAACTCGGTGCAGCGCGTGCGCCACACGGCCAAGGCTTCGGCCGTGGGCGGTGGTGCAGGCAGCAAGCCGCGATGGACTTTCTGCACATGCCACGGCCATATCAGCGATAGCGCCGGGTGCCAGAGGTCGGGCATCAAGGTGGTACGCGCGCTGGTCACCGCTTGCTGGTGGGCTTGCTGTTGCACATCGCTCAATGGCGTTTGCAGGTACAGCGCCGTCAGGTATTGCCAGCGCTCTGTGTGCGGGCAGGTCCAGGATTCCTGGGCCGACATCGCCAGGCCATTGGCCAGCAACACGGTATTGGCCGGCTGGTTCAGCCAGCGTCGCAGGTTGGGCTCGGCATCGAGCAATTGCTGGTGACGCAGGGCATCGTCTTGACGGGCAATGTGCAGCGCCTTGACCAGCAGGCGTTGCTCGGCCAACAGCAACTTGTAGCCCTGTGAAACCCAGATCGGCAGGTGCCAGGCTTCGGTCAGGCCCAGGCACAGGTCGAGCAAGCGCACGCCGAACAGCTGTTGCTCGACCTGGCGTGCCGATTGGCCTTTATGGATCACCCGCAACTCCCACTCTTCCAAAAGCTTGGGGTAGGCGACGGCCATCGGCCACAGTGGCGACAAAAACAGCAGGCTGCCCCAGTGGATGTCCTGCCACAACCGCGCCAGGCGACTGCCGAACAAACCGTTAGCTTGCTGGGATGCGTGCTGGCTGATCAGCAACAGCTGACGCAAGGCTACGGGGATTTCCTGGGCGGGTACCGAAGGCAGGCGCGCCAACAGCTCTTCGGCACGTTTGAGGCCAAGACGGTTAAGTGCGACTTCAAGGTTTTCCGCAGGTTCGGCCAGGCTGCCGTGGGCTTGGCTGTTGGCTTCGCGCATCACACTCAGCACCAGGGCCGGACTGTTTTGCATCAACTCAGCAATATCTCGCAATGAACTGCGGCTATCGCGAATAGCTTTGCACACGCGTTCATGGCTGGCCTGGGGCACGGGCAGCAGCACGTCGTCCAGGCACTTGATCCAAGCGGCGAGGGTAGTGGGGCGGTTTGTTGGGGTTGTCGTTTCAATTGCCATGATTGGGGCGCGATCATCACTTGCGTTCAACACGCCCGGAACGGGCCGAATTGGCTTTTCGCCTTAACGGGCTATAGTCTGGCGCAGTTTTGCCGATAAGTAGAACAAGAGTTTTCTGCTGCACCCAATATGTCCATGAACCCGACGGCGCAAGTACCCCTCTCCTATGGCTAAAATTATCGGCATCATTGTCGTCATCGCAAGTGTGCTCGGAGGGTACGTCCTCTCCCACGGTAAAATCGCCGCACTGATCCAGCCTTTCGAAGTGCTGATTATCGGCGGTGCCGCGTTCGGCGCATTTTTGCAGGCCAACCCAGGCTATATGACCATGCACGTGGTCAAGAAGTCCCTGGGCATGTTCAGCTCGCGCTTCTCCCACACGTTTTATCTGGAAGTGCTGGGGCTGATCTACGAGATCCTCAACAAAAGCCGCCGCGAAGGCATGATGGCGATCGAAGGCGATATCGAAGACGCCGCGGCCAGCCCGATTTTTGCCAAGTACCCGGCCGTGCTCAAAGACGAGCGCATGACCGCGTATATCTGTGATTACCTGCGCATCATGTCCTCCGGCAACATGGCGCCCCACGAGCTGGAAGGCCTGTTCGACATGGAGTTGTTCAGCCTCAAGGAAGAGCTGGAGCATCCTTCCCACGCCGTGACCGGCATCGCCGACGGCATGCCCGGTTTCGGTATTGTCGCGGCGGTACTGGGTATCGTGGTGACCATGGCGTCCCTGGGCGAAGGCGATCAGGCGGCCATCGGCATGCACGTAGGTGCGGCGCTGGTGGGGACCTTCTTCGGTATTCTCGCCGCCTATGGTTTCTTCGGGCCGCTCGCCACCTCCCTGGCCCACGATGCCAAGGAAGAAATCAACCTCTACGAAGCGATCAAGGCGTGCCTGGTGGCATCGGCCTCGGGCATGCCGCCGTCGCTGGCTGTGGAGTTCGGGCGCAAGGTGCTGTACCCGAAACATCGCCCAAGCTTCTCCGAGCTGGAACAAGCGGTTCGCGGTCGCTAAGCCATGGAAAACAACCAGCCGATCATCATCAAGCGCGTCAAGCGCTTCGCTGCGGGGCACCATGGCGGCGCCTGGAAAATTGCCTTCGCCGACTTTGCCACGGCGATGATGGCGTTCTTCCTGGTGTTGTGGCTGATGTCCACCGCTACGCCAGAACAGAAAATCGCCATCGCCGGCTACTTCAAAGACCCGATTGGCTTTTCGGAAAGCGGTACGCCGTTTGTCATTGACCTGGGCGGCTCGCCGGAACTGGCGCCCGAGCGCACCATCAACCCGGAAGTGCAAACTGAATCGCCTCAGGAAAAAATCCCGATCGAGCGCGACACTGTCGAATCCATGGCCGAGCAGGTCGAACAGGAGCGACTGGAACTGTTGCTGCAGGAATTGCAGAACAAGGTTGAAGAAAACCCACAGTTGCTGAAGTTCAAGGACCAGATTTCCTTCGAGATCACCCCCGAGGGGCTGCGCATCCAGATTACCGATGCCGCCAACCGGCCGATGTTCGACTCGGGCAGTGCGCGCTTGAAGCCGTACTTTGAAGACATCCTGCTGGCCATGGCTGACACCATCAAGGCGGTGCCCAACAAGATCAGCATCAGCGGGCACACCGACGCCAAGCCCTACGCGGGCCAGGGTGATTTCGGCAACTGGGAACTCTCGGCCAACCGCGCCAATGCTGCCCGGCGTGCGCTAGTGGCCGGCAGCTACCCGGACCCGCAAGTGGCGCGGGTGGTGGGCTTTGCCTCCTCGCAGCTGTTTGATCCCAAAGACCCGTACAACCCAGTCAACCGCCGTATCGACATCGTGGTGCTGACCAAAAAAGCCCAGCGTGCGATTGAGGGCGATCAACCACCGCTACCGGCACCGACCCAGGGCGACGGTGCGCCAGGCGAAGTGCCGGCCGACCCGAACGCGCTGCCTCCGGAGCAGGAACCGCTGCCAGCCCATGAGCTGCGCCAGAAGCTGAACCTGTTTGATGACGGGGGCGTCAAGGATCCTACGGCGCCTGCACCGGGGTCGTAAGCTCCAGATACAACAAGGCCGCGATGATCGCGGCCTTGTTGTATCTCGCTGAGTGGCTCAATAACTGCTCTCAGGCAAGCTCGCAATAATCGACCGATAGCTGTTCATCCGCTGCTGCTGCACGCGCCCATCTTCCAGTGCCTTGAGCAACGCACAACCCGGCTCGCGGTCGTGTTTGCAGTCGCGGAAGCGGCAGGTGCCGATCAGGTCGTTGAACTCGATGAAGCCCGCTTCCACATCGCTGCGGCTGACGTGGCCCAAGCCGAATTCACGGATACCCGGTGAGTCGATCAACTCGCCGCCGCCCGGGAAGTGGAACAACCGCGCGGTGGTGGTGGTGTGGGTGCCCTGGCCGGACAGTTCCGACAGCGGGCCCACGCGGGTTTCGACTTCCGGCAACAGGCTGTTGACCAGCGACGACTTGCCCACGCCTGACTGGCCGACGAACACGCTGATCCGCCCGTCCAACTGCTGTTGCAGCTGTTCCATGCCGTTGCCGTGGTGAGCCGACACTTCCAGCACCGGGTAGCCCAGGGTGCGATAGACCGCCAGCAGCGCATTGAGCGCCGGGGCGTTCTGCTCGTCGATCAGGTCGAATTTGTTCAGCAGCAGCAACGGGCGGATGCCAGCATGCTCGGCCGCGACCAGGTAACGGTCGATCAGGTTGGCATGGGGCTCGGGCAGCGGCGCGAACACGATCACGATCATGTCGACGTTGGCCGCCACCGGCTTGAGCTGCCCACGGCTGTCGGGGCGGCGCAGCTCGGTACTGCGCGGCAACTGGGCGACGATGACGCCGATGCCCTGGTTGCCGGCACGCCACACCACCTTGTCGCCGGTGACCAGCGCGGGCAGGTTGGCGCGCAAGTGGCAACGGAACACCTGGCCCGCGAGTTCGCCTTCGAGCGCCTCGACTTCGACCTGCACACCAAAGTGCGCGATCACCAAGCCGGTTTGTTCGGGCCCCAGGTCGCCGCCCTCGAGCGCTTCCACGGCGGAGGATTCACGTTTGGCGGCGCGGGCGGCGCGTTCACCTTGAATCTTTTCGATGCGCCAGTTTTGGCGACGGTTGAGCTGGCGTTTGGCCATTGGTGTTCCGTGTCGATAATGCAAAAGTTGGGTAAAACGGTCGCGAGTCTAGCACGCCCCCGCCTGCTAAACTGCCCGGCTACGCCAAGGTGCCAAGAGAATCAAGCCATGCAAAACCCACAGAACCTGATTTGGATCGATCTGGAAATGACCGGTCTGAACCCCGACACCGACGTCATCATCGAGATGGCGACCATTGTCACCGACAGCAACCTCAACACCTTGGCCGAAGGCCCGGTGATCGCCATCCACCACAGCGACGCCGTACTCGCCACCATGGACGAGTGGAACACCCGCACCCATGGTAACTCCGGGCTGACCCAGCGCGTGCGCGACAGCCGCATCAGCATGGCCGAAGCCGAGGCCGAAACCATCGCCTTCCTGGAAAAATGGGTGCCCAAGGGCAAATCGCCGATCTGCGGCAACAGCATCTGCCAGGACCGTCGCTTCCTTTATACGCACATGAAGGGGCTGGAAAGTTACTTCCACTACCGCAACCTGGACGTGTCGACCTTGAAGGAACTGGCTGCGCGTTGGGCGCCGGAAGTCAAAGACAGCTTCCATAAAGGCAGCACGCACCTGGCGCTGGATGATATTCGCGAGTCGATTGCCGAGTTGCAGCATTACCGCAAGCATTTCATCAAGGCTTGATTCTGCGGCGCCAGTGAGTGCGCTATCGCAGGCGACGCGGTTTATCGCCAAGCGCCCCCTTTTGGTGCCCTCGGCAAATGATTAGACTGCCGGCCTCTCTGTCAGGATCGCCATCATGTTGCTGATGCTCTACCTCGTCGCCATCACCGCCGAAGCCATGACTGGCGCCCTGTCCGCGGGTCGGCGTGGCATGGACTGGTTTGGCGTGGTACTGATCGCTTGCGTGACAGCCCTGGGCGGCGGTTCGGTGCGCGATGTGTTGCTCGGCCACTACCCGCTGACCTGGGTCAAACACCCGGAATACTTGGTGCTGACCTCTGTTGCGGCGCTGGTGACGATCTTTATCGCACCGCTGATGCGCCACCTGCGCTCGCTGTTCCTGGCGCTGGATGCGGTGGGGTTGGTGGCCTTCACCCTGATCGGCTGCATGACCGCCCTGGAAATGGGCCACGGCATGTTGGTGGCGTCGGTCAGCGGAGTCATCACCGGGGTATTCGGCGGCATCCTGCGGGATATCTTCTGTAACGACATCCCGCTGATCTTCCGCCGCGAGCTGTATGCCAGCGTGTCGTTCCTGGCTGCCTGGTTCTACTTGCTGTGCCTGTACCTGGAGCTGCCCAGCGAGCAAGCGATTCTGCTGACGCTGTTCAGTGGCTTCCTGTTACGCCTGCTGGCGATCCGGTTTCACTGGGAAATGCCCAAGTTCGTCTACAACGACGATGTGCACTAGCGCGCAGCGTGTTGCTCCAGCGCCCATTCCACGTGTTCGCGTACCAACTCCGACGGGTAGTCCCGCCGCGCCTTCAAGGCTTCCAGCACTGGAATGCTGGAGGGCGCATTACCCAGGCCCACCGCCAGGTTGCGTAACCAGCGCTCGTAACCGGCGCGGCGCAGGGGCGAGCCCTCGGTGCTGCTGAGGAATTTATCCTCGTCCCACATAAACAATTCGGCCAGTTCTGCGTTATCCAGATTGTGCCGTGGCTTGAAATCGCTTTCGGCGGTAGGTCGAGCGAAACGATTCCACGGGCAAACGATCTGACAGTCATCGCAGCCAAATACCCGGTTACCAATCAGTGGGCGCAGATCTTCGGGGATGGCACTCTTGAGTTCGATGGTCAGGTACGAAATGCAGCGTCGCGCGTCCAGCACGTAAGGGCCAACGAAGGCGTTGGTGGGGCAGATGTCCAGGCACGCCGTGCAGCGGCCGCAGTGTTCTGTGGCGTGGGGTGGGTCTACCGGCAACGGTAGATCGACAAACAGTTCGCTCAGGAAGAAATAACTGCCGGCCTTGCGGTTGAGAACCAGGGTGTTTTTACCGATCCAGCCCAGGCCCGCTTGCTCGGCAATGGCTTTTTCCAGGACGGGCGCGCTGTCGACGAAGGCGCGAAAGCCGAACGGCCCGATCTGCGCCTGGATGCGGTCGGCCAGTTGCTGCACGCGCTTGCGGATCAGCTTGTGGTAATCGCGGCCCAGGGCGTAGCGCGAGATGTAGGCTTTTTCCGGCTGGCCGAGCAGTTGCGCCATCTGGGTGTCGCCGGGCAGGTAGTCCATGCGCAGTGACACCACGCGCAAGGTACCGGGCACCAGCTCGTCCGGGTGGGAGCGTTTGCTGCCGTGGGCGCCCATGTACTCCATCTCGCCGTGGTAACCCGCGTCGAGCCAGCGTTGAAGGTGCTGTTCATGCTCAGCCAGGTCGAGGCCGCTGATGCCCACTTGTTGAAAGCCCAGCTCGCGACCCCAGTCTTTGATCGATTGGGCGAGAGCGGGCAGATCGGAGGTAATAGCAGGCATGAGACACGGGAAACCACAGGTTAGATGCGTATAATTCTGCCAGACATCGGAGCTTGAAGACGCATGCCTCAGACAAAACACCCAATTACCGACGTGCAGCTGTTGTTGCCCGGCCATTTGCCGCAACTTGCTGCGCGTTCCCCGGACGCCCATAAGGGCCAGTTCGGCCACCTGCTGGTCATCGGTGGTGACCGTGGCGTTGGCGGCGCGGCGTTGCTGAGCAGCGAAAGTGCCTTGCGCAGCGGCGCCGGCATGGTCTCGCTGGCGACGCGGCCGGAACACGTGCCGGCCGCTCTGGCTCGGCTGCCGGAGGTCATGGCCGTCGGCGTGAGCTCGGCTAACCAGTTGATGGGCCTGCTGGAAAAAATCTCGGTGATCGTCATTGGCCCAGGCCTGGGCGATGACGCCTGGGGCAAGAGCCTGTTGTCGGTCGCGGCCAATGCCAGCGTGCCGCAGGTGTGGGATGCCGACGCGCTCAATCAACTGGCCACTGGCAGCGTCGAGCTGCCGGCCAACTGTGTGATTACCCCTCATCCGGGCGAAGCTGCGCGTTTGTTGGGGCTATCGACAGCCGAGGTTCAGGCAGATCGCCGTAAGGTGGCGCGCGCGTTGAGTCAGAAATTCAATGCAGTGGCTATCCTCAAGGGTGCTGGCAGTTTGATTGCCAGCCCGGATGGACGGCTTGCCCGTTGTGATCAAGGCCACCCGGCAATGGCGGCGGCGGGGCTCGGTGATGTCTTGGCCGGCCTGGTCGGGGCACTATTGGCTCAGGGTATGCCCGCGTACGAAGCGAGCTGCCTGGCCGTGTGGTTGCACGCGACCGCCGGAGACCGCCAGGGTAGTTTTGGTCGCGGCTTGGCTGCCAGCGACCTGATCCCCGCCATTCGTCAATTGCTGGAGGAGCAGTCGCCGTGCCTGAAGTAATTCTTTTCCTGGCAGATGAAGAGGCCATGGTCGCGTTGGGCCAGCGTATTTCGCAGGTCACGCAAGGGGCCGGGTTGATCTTTCTCGAGGGTGATCTGGGCGCAGGCAAAACCACACTGTCCCGGGGGATTATTCGCGGCCTGGGCCATACCGGCGCGGTAAAAAGCCCGACCTTCACGTTGGTCGAGCCCTACGAAATCGGCGACGTGCGTGCTTTCCACTTCGACCTCTATCGCCTGGTCGATCCTGAAGAGTTGGAGTTCATGGGCATCCGTGATTACTTCGACGATGATGCGCTGTGCCTGATCGAGTGGCCAAATAAAGGCACAGGCTTTTTGCCAAAGCCGGACCTGACCATTACCATTACGCCGCATGAGCACGGACGTCAGCTGAAGTTGTTGCCCCAGAGCCCACGCGCTGAGTCGTGGTGTGCTGCTCTGGCATTGGAATTCAAATAATTGGTGGGGTTAGGTATGCGCTTTCGCGCGTTGGTTGCTGTCGTGGGGGTGTTGCTTGCGGCAATGACTGTCAATGCTCTGGCTGCTTCACAGGTGAAAAGTGTTCGCCTGTGGCGAGCGCCGGATAACACGCGACTGGTGTTCGACCTGTCTGGCCCGGTCCAGCACAGCGTCTTTACCTTGACGGCGCCTGATCGCCTGGTGATCGACATCAACGGTGCCAGCTTGGCCGCGCCGCTGAAAGTCTCTACCGCCAACACGCCCATCACCGCCATGCGCTCGGCCCAGCGTACGCCGACCGACCTGCGTGTGGTCATCGACCTGAAAAAGGCCGTGACCCCCAAAAGCTTCTCCCTGGCCCCCAACGCCCAGTACGGCAACCGCCTGGTGGTCGACCTGTTCGACAACCCCGCCGACGCCGCACCGCCGCCTGCGCCAACGCCGAGCGTGGCGACGGTGCCTGCGGTGCCGGTCAACCCTTCGCAACCCCAGGTCAAGCTGCCACCGCCGCCGCCTGCACCGGCAGGCAAGCGCGACATTATCGTGGTGATCGATGCCGGCCACGGTGGCGAAGACCCGGGGGCTTCCGGCTCACGCGGCCAGCATGAGAAAGACGTGGTGCTTGCCATCGCGCGTGAACTGCAGCGCCAGGTCAACGGCATGAAAGGCTACCGCGCCGAGCTGACCCGTACCGGTGACTACTTCATTCCGTTGCGTGGCCGTACCGAAATTGCCCGTAAGAAGGGCGCTGACCTGTTCGTGTCCATTCACGCCGACGCCGCGCCTTCAACCGCTGCCTTTGGCGCCTCGGTATTTGCCCTGTCGGATCGCGGCGCTACCTCCGAGACTGCGCGCTGGCTGGCCGACAGTGAAAACCGTTCCGACTTGATCGGCGGGGCCGGCAACGTGTCCCTTGATGACAAGGACAAGATGCTCGCAGGCGTACTGCTCGACCTGTCGATGACCGCCTCGCTGACCTCCAGCCTCAACGTGGGCCAGAAAGTCCTGAGCAATATCGGCCGCGTGACCTCGCTGCACAAGCAGCGCGTAGAACAAGCCGGGTTCATGGTGTTGAAATCGCCGGATATCCCGTCGATCCTGGTGGAAACCGGGTTTATCTCCAACGCCAACGAAGCGTCGAAACTGGCCAGCGCCAGCCACCAGCAAGCGCTGGCGCGCTCGATCAGCGCCGGCGTGCGCCAGTTCTTCCAGCAGAACCCGCCGCCGGGCACCTACATCGCCTGGCTGCGTGACTCCGGCAAAATCGCCCAGGGCCCGCGTGACCATCGTGTGCAACCCGGTGATACCGTTGCCATGCTGGCGGTCCGTTTCCAGGTCACGCCTGCAGCCTTGCGCAGCGCCAATAACCTGAAAACCGACGAGTTGAAGATCGGCCAGGTGTTGACCATCCCCGGCACCTCATTGGCGGCGCAGTGATGAGCGAATCCACCTTGAACAGCGGCTCGCGCATTGAATTGCTCAGCCCGCGCCTTGCCAACCAGATCGCTGCGGGTGAGGTGGTTGAGCGCCCGGCGTCGGTAATCAAGGAGTTGCTGGAAAACAGCATCGACTCCGGCGCCAAACGCATTGATGTCGATGTGGAGCAGGGCGGCGTCAAGCTGCTGCGGGTACGTGACGATGGCAGTGGCATCTCTTCGGATGACCTGCCCCTGGCCCTGGCCCGTCACGCCACCAGCAAAATCCGCGACCTGGAAGACCTGGAGCGGGTCATGAGCCTGGGCTTTCGTGGTGAGGCCCTGGCCTCCATCAGCTCCGTGGCCCGCCTGACCCTGACCTCCCGCACCCGCAGCGCCGAGCAGGCCTGGCAGGTGGAAACCGAAGGCCGCGACATGGCGCCTCGGGTCCAGCCTGCGGCGCATCCGGTGGGCACCTCGGTGGAAGTGCGCGACCTGTTCTTCAATACCCCGGCGCGGCGCAAATTCCTAAAGGCCGAGAAAACCGAATTCGATCACCTGCAAGAAGTCATCAAGCGCCTGGCCCTGGCCCGTTTCGACGTGGCCTTTCACCTGCGCCACAATGGCAAGACCATCCTCAGCCTGCACGAAGCCAACGACGACGCCGCGCGTGCTCGGCGGGTGGCAGCGGTGTGTGGCAGCGGGTTCCTGGAACAGGCGCTGCCGATTGAGATCGAGCGCAATGGCTTGAGGTTGTGGGGCTGGGTCGGGTTGCCGACGTTCTCCCGCAGCCAGGCCGACTTGCAGTATTTTTTTGTGAACGGCCGGGCGGTCCGCGACAAACTGGTGGCCCATGCGGTACGCCAGGCTTATCGCGATGTGCTGTTCAACGGGCGACACCCGACCTTTGTACTGTTCTTTGAGGTTGACCCTTCGGTGGTCGACGTCAATGTGCACCCGACCAAGCATGAGGTGCGCTTCCGTGACGGGCGCATGGTGCATGACTTCCTGTATGGCACGCTGCACCGTGCCCTGGGTGATGTGCGCCCGGATGATCAATTGTCGGCGCCGATCGTCACCGCGGTGGTGCGCCCGAGCGGTCCCGAGGCCGGTGAGTTCGGGCCGCAAGGTGAAATGAGCCTGGCGGCCAACCTGCTGCAATCGCCGCAGGCGCAGCCAGCCTACACGGCGCCGAATTCGGGTGCCGGTGCGGGTTATCAGTATCAGTACACGCCACGTCCGCAATCGACGGTGCCGGTGGCCGAGGCCCAGGCGGCGTACCGTGAGTTTTTCGCGCCGTTGCCGGGTGCCGAGCCGGGTGCTGCTGTGGCGTTGCCCGAAGGCGGCGGTGATATTCCGCCGCTGGGCTATGCCCTGGCGCAGCTCAAAGGCATTTATATCCTCGCCGAAAACGCCCATGGCCTGGTGCTGGTGGACATGCACGCTGCCCATGAACGGATCATGTACGAGCGCCTGAAGATCGCCATGGCCAGCGAAGGCCTCAGCGGCCAGCCGCTGCTGGTGCCCGAATCCCTGGCGGTGAGCCAGCGTGAAGCCGACTGCGCAGAAGAACATCACAGTGTGTTCCAGAAGCTGGGCTTCGAACTGCAACGCCTGGGCCCGGAAACCCTGGCGATCCGCCAGATTCCCGCGCTGCTCAAGCAGGCCGAGGCCAACCGCCTGGTGGCCGACGTACTGGCAGACCTGATGGAGTACGGCACCAGTGACCGTATCCAGGCGCATATCAACGAATTGCTCGGCACCATGGCCTGCCACGGCGCCATCCGCGCCAACCGCCGCCTGGCCCTGCCGGAAATGAACGGCCTGCTGCGCGACATGGAAAACACCGAGCGCAGCGGCCAATGCAACCATGGCCGACCGACCTGGACCCAGATGGGCCTGGATGATCTGGACAAACTGTTCTTGCGCGGCCGCTGATGAGTGCCTTGCCCCCCGCCATTTTCCTGATGGGCCCCACGGCCGCCGGCAAGACCGACCTGGCCATCGAGCTGACCAAGGTGCTGCCCTGCGAATTGATCAGCGTCGACTCTGCCCTGGTTTACCGGGACATGGATATCGGTACGGCCAAGCCGTCGAAGGCGCTGTTGGCCCAGTATCCGCACAAGTTGATCGACATCATCGATCCGGCGCAGAGCTATTCGGCGGCGGATTTTCGCACCGACGCCCTGGCGGCCATGGCCGAGATCACCGCGCGCGGCAATATCCCGCTGCTGGTGGGCGGCACCATGCTCTACTACAAGGCGTTGCAGGAAGGCCTGGCCGATATGCCGCCTGCCGATACCCAGGTGCGCGCCGAACTTGAAGAAGAGGCTGCGCGCCTTGGCTGGCAGGCCCTTCATGACCAGTTGGCGGCGGTAGATCCGGTGTCTGCGGCACGTATTCACCCCAATGACCCCCAGCGGCTCACACGCGCCCTGGAAGTCTGGCGCGTCAGTGGCCAGACCATGACTGAACATCGGCTGAAACAAAGTGCGCAAAGTACTGATGCAGGCGCATCTGGACAGTCACAATTGCCCTATACTGTGGCGAATCTGGCCATCGCTCCGGCAGATCGCCAGGTGCTGCATGAACGAATTGCACAAAGATTCACAATTATGTTGGAACAGGGGTTTGTGGACGAGGTCGTAGCACTGCGTTCAAGAGGTGACCTGCATGCAGGGCTGCCTTCGATACGTGCTGTAGGCTACCGCCAAGTCTGGGATCATCTGGATGGCAAGCTGACGTCAGCCGAAATGCAGGAGCGCGGCATCATCGCCACGCGCCAGTTGGCGAAGCGCCAGTTCACCTGGCTGCGCAGCTGGAGCGATTTGCACTGGTTGGACAGCCTGGACAGCGACAATCTGTCACGCGCCTTGAAATACTTGGGAACGGTCTCCATATTGAGCTGAGTCCTTGCAATTGCCGTCTATCCTTGGGGGTGTGACGGCCATAAGCTATCTATTTTCCGATTTTTTATTATTGATCCTTAAAGGAGTGCGGCACATGTCAAAAGGGCATTCGCTACAAGACCCTTACTTGAATACTTTACGTAAAGAGAAAGTTGGGGTTTCCATCTATCTGGTCAACGGCATCAAGCTGCAAGGTACGATCGAGTCGTTCGACCAATTCGTTATCCTGCTGAAAAACACCGTCAGCCAGATGGTTTACAAGCACGCTATCTCGACAGTCGTTCCAGTTCGTCCAATCCGTCTGCCTAGCGCAGCAGGTGATGAACAGGGTGACGCTGAGCCAGGTAACGCCTGATAGGAGTCTCCTTTGTTCTTTGAGCGCCACGGTGGTGGTGAGCGAGTAATCCTCGTTCACTTGGATGGACAGGACCCTGAGGCGCGCGAAGATCCGCAGGAGTTTCAGGAGTTGGCAAATTCGGCCGGCGCCGAGACCGTTGCGTTTTTTAACGTACCGCGTCATCGGCCAACCGCCAAATACCTGATTGGCAGCGGCAAGGTCGAGGAACTGCGCGACCTGGTTCATGCCGAAGAAGCCGATCTGGTGATCTTCAATCACACCCTCACGCCCAGTCAGGAACGTAACCTCGAACGTGTTTTCGAGTGTCGCGTGATCGACCGTACCGGCCTGATTCTCGACATTTTCGCCCAGCGCGCCCGTACCCATGAAGGCAAGCTCCAGGTCGAACTGGCCCAGCTTGATCACATGAGCACCCGCCTGGTTCGCGGCTGGACTCACCTTGAGCGTCAGGGTGGCGGTATCGGCATGCGTGGCCCGGGTGAAACCCAGTTGGAAACCGACCGGCGTCTGCTGCGGGTTCGCCTGCGCCAGATCAAGGGCCGCCTGGAAAAAGTGCGCAGCCAGCGCGAGCAGTCGCGACGTGGCCGTTCCCGTGCGGATATCCCTACGGTGTCGTTGGTGGGCTACACCAACGCCGGCAAATCCACGCTGTTCAATAACGTGACCAAGTCGGATGTGTACGCGGCCGACCAACTGTTCGCCACCCTCGATCCGACCCTGCGGCGTCTGGACATCGACGACCTGGGGCCGATTGTGCTGGCCGATACCGTGGGTTTCATTCGTCACCTGCCCCACAAGCTCGTCGAGGCATTTCGGTCTACGCTCGAAGAGTCGAGCAATTCCGACCTGCTGTTGCACGTGATCGATGCGGCCGAACCGGATCGCATGTTGCAGATTGAACAGGTCATGGTGGTGCTGGGCGAGATTGGTGCCCAGGACTTGCCGATCCTCGAGGTCTATAACAAACTCGATTTGCTTGAAGGCGTTGAGCCACAGATCCAGCGCGACGAGAACGGCAAGCCCCAGCGGGTCTGGTTGTCGGCGCGAGATGGCAGTGGCTTGGAGTTGCTGGAACAAGCCATTGCCGAATTGCTCGGCAGCGATTTGTTCGTCGGCACCTTGCGCTTGCCGCAGCGTTTTGCTCGACTGCGTGCACAGTTTTTCGAGTTGGGCGCGGTACAGAAAGAAGAACACGACGAAGAAGGTGTCAGCTTGCTGGCCGTTCGATTGCCACGCTCGGAACTCAATCGGCTGGTCAGCCGAGAGGGTGTTGTACCGGCAGAGTTTATCGAACAACACACTTTGCAATAAAAGCCTGAGAAAGCGGTTGTGCCGCAGTAGCAGGCATTCTGTAGCATTGGTCGGCGCGCCGTGGGCGCGTCTTTGCTTTATCAGATGGAGAGCGCTATGGCTTGGAATGAGCCGGGTGGCAACTCGAATAATCAGGATCCTTGGGGTGGTAAGCGCCGCAATAACGGCGACCGCAAGGGGCCACCGGATCTCGACGAGGCCTTCCGAAAGCTGCAGGAAAGCCTGAATGGGTTGTTCGGTGGTGGAAAAAAACGTGGTGGTGACGACGGCGGTCGCACAAGCAAGGGCGGTGGCTATGGCCTGCTGGGCCTGGGTCTTGTCGTGCTCGCGGCCGTATGGCTGTACAGCGCGGTCTACGTGGTGGACGAGCAGGAGCAAGCCGTGGTGCTGCGCTTCGGCAAGTACTACGAGACTGTCGGGCCAGGCCTGAACATCTATTTCCCGCCGATCGACAAGAAGTACATGGAGAACGTGACGCGTGAGCGTGCGTACACCAAGCAGGGCCAGATGCTGACCGAAGACGAGAACATCGTCGAAGTGCCGCTGACCGTGCAGTACAAGATCAGCAACCTGCAGGACTTCGTGCTGAACGTTGATCAGCCGGAAATCAGTCTGCAACACGCAACCGAAAGTGCCCTGCGCCACGTGGTGGGTTCCACCGCCATGGACCAGGTGCTGACCGAAGGTCGTGAATTGATGGCCAGCGAAATCAAGGAGCGCCTGCAACGGTTCCTCGATACCTATCGCACTGGTATTACCGTCACTCAGGTGAACGTACAGAGCGCAGCGGCACCGCGTGAAGTGCAGGAAGCCTTTGACGACGTGATCCGTGCCCGTGAAGACGAGCAGCGTTCGCGCAACCAGGCTGAAACCTACGCCAACGGCGTTGTGCCGGAAGCCCGTGGTCAGGCCCAGCGCATCCTTGAAGATGCCAACGGTTACCGCGATGAAGTGGTCTCCCGCGCCAAGGGTGAGGCAGATCGTTTCACCAAGCTGGTCGCCGAGTACCGCAAGGCTCCTGAAGTGACCCGCGAGCGTCTGTACCTGGACACCATGCAGGAAGTCTTCAGCAACACCAGCAAGGTTCTCGTGACCGGCAGCAAAGGTGGGCAGAACAACCTGCTGTACCTGCCGCTGGACAAGATGATCGAAGGTGGTCGTAGCGGCGCCAGTGCACCGTCCACCGGTTCGAATGCCGCTGCCAATGAAGCGAGCGCCCGTGCGGCCGCTGACTTGCTGCAACAGCAAACACGTACCAGGGAGAGCCGTTGATGAGCAATAAATCGCTGACCGCCCTGATTGTGGGCGTCGTCGTGGTCATCGCTGCCTGGAACTGCTTCTACATCGTCGCTCAGACCGAGCGTGCGGTGCTGCTGCAATTCGGTCGCGTGGTCCAGGCGGATGTCCAGCCGGGCCTGCATGTGAAAGTCCCCTACGTCAACCAGGTGCGCAAGTTCGACGCCCGCCTGATGACCCTGGATGCACCGACACAGCGCTTCCTGACCCTGGAAAAGAAAGCCGTGATGGTTGACGCCTACGCCAAGTGGCGCGTCAAGGATGCCGAGCGCTTCTACACCGCGACTTCCGGCCTCAAGCAGATTGCCGACGAGCGTTTGTCCCGTCGTCTGGAATCGGGCCTGCGTGACCAGTTTGGTAAGCGCACCCTGCACGAGGTGGTATCCGGTGAGCGTGATGCGTTGATGGCTGACATCACCCGTTCGCTGAACACCATGGCGGAAAAAGAGCTGGGTATTGAAGTGGTCGACGTTCGCGTCAAGGCCATTGACCTGCCCAAGGAAGTGAACCGCAGCGTGTTCGAGCGTATGAGCACCGAGCGTGAGCGTGAAGCGCGTGAGCACCGCGCCAAGGGTAACGAGTTGGCTGAAGGTATCCGTGCCGATGCCGACCGTCAGCGTCGTGTACTGCTGGCAGAAGCCTATCGTGAGTCTGAAGAGGCTCGTGGTGACGGTGATGCTCAAGCCGCGGCGATCTACGCCAAGGCCTATGGCCAGGATCAGGAGTTCTACGCGTTCTACCGTAGCCTGCGTGCCTACCGTGAAAGCTTCGCGAACAAAACCGACGTACTGGTGCTGGACCCAAGCAGCGACTTCTTCCGCTACCTGGAAAAGTCCAAGTAACCAGCCCGTGATTCTGTAAGGCGCACTCCGTCGGGCGGCTAAAATGCCTGGCGGGGTGATCCTTTCAGAAAACGGGTGTATGATGCGGCAGCCGGGAAATTCCCGGCTTTTTTGCGTCTGCATGTTTGATTCGGCAGGCGTGACAGGTTTTTCGAGGAAAGTGCCCGACGAGGCCGTTTGCAGGCCGTTCGTCACGTTGCTCTTGCGCGTGGTTTATGCAAGGGGCGGGTATTTTCTGCTTCACTCAAGGCTCGGCCGAGGGCTGGCCGCCCGGATCAAAGGGGAATGGCGTAATGGCAACGGTAGACCGCTGGCTGCTGCCAGATGGCATCGAAGAAGTACTGCCACCAGAAGCTGCGCGCATTGAAGTAGCGCGTCGCCAGGTGTTGGATCTGTTCCAGAGCTGGGGTTACGAGTTTGTCGTGACTCCCCATATCGAGTACCTGGAATCCCTGCTGACCGGCGCGGGCCAGGACCTGGATCTGCGCACCTTCAAGGTCATCGACCCGCAATCGGGCCGGCAAATGGGGTTCCGTGCCGACATCACGCCGCAAGTGGCGCGCATCGATGCGCACACCCTGCGGCGCGAAGGCCCGAGTCGCCTGTGCTACGCCGGTAGCGTACTGCATGCCCAGCCGCGTGCGTTGTCGTCTTCCCGTAGCCCGATCCAGTTGGGCGCCGAGTTGTACGGCGATGCCAGCCCGAGCAGCGATGTTGAAGTGATCAGCCTGATGCTGGCCATGCTGCAACTGGCGGATGTGCCGGATGTGCACATGGACCTGGGCCATGTCGGTATCTACCGTGGCTTGGCGCGCGCTGCCGGGTTGTCCGGTGAAGTGGAGCAGCAGTTGTTCGATGCCCTGCAGCGCAAGGCGATCGATGAAGTGATCGCTCTCACCGAGGGTGTGCCTGCTGAGCTGGCTGGCATGCTGCGGGCGCTGGTAGACCTGTGCGGCGGCCGTGAAGTGCTGGTGGCTGCGCGTGAGCGCCTGGCCAATGCGCCGGCACCGGTATTGGCAGCACTGGACGATGTGCTGGCAATTGCCGAGCGCCTGTCGGCACGGTTCCCGGAGCTGCCGCTGTATTTTGATCTGGGTGAATTGCGCGGCTACCACTACCACACCGGTGTGGTGTTCGCGGTATTCGTCCCGGGTGTTGGCCAGGCCATCGCCCAAGGTGGTCGCTATGACGATATCGGCGCCGACTTCGGTCGTGCGCGTCCGGCCACTGGTTTTTCCACCGATTTGAAAACCCTGGTGACCCTGGGGCGTGCTGAGGTCGAGCTGCCGTCTGGTGGCATCTGGATGCCCGACAGTACGGACGCAGCGCTCTGGCAGCAGGTTTGCCAGTTACGCCGTGAGGGTCAGCGTGTAGTCCAGGCCTTGCCTGGGCAGCCATTGGCCGCCGCCCGTGAAGCGGACTGCGACCGGCAATTGATTCAGCAGAACGGGCTTTGGCAAGTATCGCCACTGGCTTCTTGAGTTTTCCTGCCGGCCATCGCCGGCACCAAGTTTGCGCGAATGAGGACAAGTGTTATGGGTAAGAATGTCGTAGTCCTGGGCACCCAATGGGGTGATGAGGGCAAAGGCAAGATCGTTGATCTGCTGACCGAACATGCTGCCGCCGTAGTGCGCTACCAAGGTGGCCACAACGCTGGCCACACCCTGGTCATCGATGGCGAAAAAACCGTCTTGCACCTGATCCCGTCGGGTGTTCTGCGCGAAGGCGTGCAGTGCCTGATCGGCAACGGCGTGGTGGTTGCGCCTGACGCCCTGCTGCGCGAGATCACCAAGCTGGAAGAAAAAGGCGTACCGGTGCGCGAGCGCCTGCGTATCAGCCCGTCCTGCCCGCTGATCCTGTCCTTCCACGTTGCGCTGGACCAGGCCCGTGAAAAGGCGCGTGGCGAGCTGAAGATCGGCACCACCGGTCGCGGCATCGGCCCGGCCTACGAAGACAAGGTTGCACGTCGTGGCCTGCGTGTGGGCGACCTGCTCAACATGCCGCGCTTTGAAGACAAGCTGCGTGAACTTGTGGATTACCACAACTTCATGCTGGTCGGTTACTACAAAGAGCCAGCCATCGAGTTTGAAAAGACCCTGGCCGAGTGCAAGGAATACGCTGAGCTGCTCAAGCCGCTGATGCTGGACGTGACGGCCGAGCTGCACGACCTGCGTCGCGCTGGCAAGGACATCATGTTCGAAGGTGCCCAGGGTTCGTTGCTGGACATCGACCACGGTACCTACCCGTACGTGACCAGCTCCAACACTACTGCTGGCGGCGTTGCCACCGGCTCGGGCGTTGGCCCGATGTTCCTGGACTACATCCTGGGCATCACCAAGGCTTACACCACCCGTGTAGGTTCGGGCCCGTTCCCGACTGAGCTGTTCGACGACGTCGGCGCGCACCTGGCCAAGCAAGGCCACGAATTCGGCGCCACCACTGGCCGTGCTCGTCGTTGCGGCTGGTTCGATGCCGTTATCCTGCGTCGCGCTATCGATGTGAACAGCATCTCGGGCATCTGCCTGACCAAGCTGGACGTACTCGACGGTCTGGAAGCCATCAATATCTGCGTCGGCTACAAAGACGCCCAAGGCAACGATGTTGCCCCGACTGACGCTGACAGCTACGTGGGCCTGCAGCCTGTGTACGAAGAAGTGCCAGGCTGGACCGAATCGACCGTGGGCGCCAAGACCCTGGAAGAACTGCCAGCCAACGCCCGCGCCTACATCAAGCGTGTGGAAGAGCTGATCGGTGCACCGATCGACATTATTTCGACCGGCCCGGACCGCAACGAGACCATCGTTCTGCGTCACCCGTTCGCGTAATAAGCTATTGATGTAAAAAGCAAAGGGCTCCTTCGGGAGCCCTTTGTCGTTTCTGCATGGCAAGCGGCACGACCCTTGCTGTGTTTCCCTCTTTCGAGGTGCTATCAAATTAATGGCACCCGTGGTGGAGGGATTTCCAGTGTCTGCCGTTCTCTCGTTGTTACAAAGCCGTCTGTTGCGGCCGGTGTTCGTTACCCTTGGTATCGCTCTTTTGGTGCAAGTGCTGGTGGCCGTCGCGCTGACGCGGAGCACGGTGACGGCGCTGGAAGCCGATTTGGGCAATCGCCTGGGCATAGATAGCCAGAAGTTGTCTGGTGAACTGGCCCAGGCTGGCAAGGAAGTCACGTCCAGCCTGGACAGCCTCTCCGCCAGCACGCGCCAGCGCCTCACAGCCGGGCTTTCCACGCGCTTGCAGGAAGAGCAAAAGCAGTTGCGTGCGACGCTGGAAAAAGACCTGCAGGACTCCGCCAATGACATGGCGCAACTGCTGGCCTCGGTCGCGCCCCGTGCCATGTGGGACAGTGACGTGCCGACCCTTTCTGAGTTTGCCCGCCGGGCCCAGCGCAACCCCAATGTGCTGTTTGTGGTGTATGACGACGCCGCAGGCGAGCACCTGACCCGATACCTGAACCGCGAAAACCCGATCAACCAGGCCCTGCTGGCAAAGGGCGCAGGGGAACGTGCCCTGGACAAGGTGCTGGACGCGGCCAAGACAGACCCCTCCGTGTATTACGTCGAAGCCTCCATCAGCCCCAACGGTGTGGAAATCGGCAAGGTGCGCATGGGCGTGTCGACCGCGACGGTTGAAGCCGACCTGCAAGCCTTGGATAAGCGCTTTGCCGCGCTGATCGCCAGCGGTGATCAACTGGTGGGTGACAGCCTCAAGGGAGCCGCCGCTGACAGCGCCAACGCCATGGGCGCCCGGCTGCAATCGGCGCAAGCCACTGCCACGCAAATGACGGCCAATACCGCCAGCGCCGTGCAAGACGCGGCGGGCACCCTGCGCTGGCGCATCGGCATGGGGCTGGCACTGGTGGGGCTTGGGGTATTGCTGCTGATCGCCATTGTGCTGGGGCGACGCGTGGTCAATCGCCTGAAGTTGCTGATTGCCGCGATGGATGATCTGGCGGCCGGCGAGGGCGACCTCACCAAGCGCGTGCAGATCAACAGCAAGGATGAAATCGGCGATATGGCCTCGGCGGTCAATCGCTTTGTGGATAAGTTGCAGCCCATCGTGCGGGAGGCAGGCGACGTGGCCCAGCGTACTGGCGTGGAAATCGGCGCCATGACGTTGCGCAATGCTGGCGCCGATGCGGCGGCGGGCTTGCAGCGTGATGAAGTGGCCGAGAGTTTGCGCGCTTTGTCGCAAATGGCCGATGAGGCCCAGGCCGAAAGCCACGCCATGCAGGCGGCCCTGCAGCAGGTGGTGGATATTCGCCAGGCCACGGATGAGAACTCACGGACCTCGGCCGAAGTTGGCAGCTTGATCGAGGCGTTGGCGGGGCAGGTGCAGGCCGGTTCCCAGGTGATCGAACGGCTGGCGCAGCAAAGCGAACAAATTGAAGTGGTGTTGACCGTGATTCACGGTATCGCCGAGCAAACCAACCTGCTCGCTCTCAACGCGGCCATTGAAGCGGCACGGGCTGGCGAGACTGGGCGCGGCTTTGCGGTGGTGGCCGATGAAGTGCGTGCGCTGGCCAGCAAGACTCAAAGCTCCACTGGCGATATCCAGGCGCATATTGTTGCGTTGCAGCAGGGCGCGCGTGAGGCCGTAGAAACCATCGGCAAGGCGGGGCGCCAGGCCAGTGAGGGCTTGCTGGTGCTGCGCGACAGCGTGCGCTTGCAGCAGACGGTGCAGGCTTCTGTGGAGCAGGTGCATGCGGCGATTGGCCTGGCGACGCGTGCGGCCGAGCATCAAGCCCAGGGCGCGCATGCGGTGCGTGGGCGCGTGGAGGTGATCCATGCCCAGGCCGAGCGTGCGGCGCAAGCGGTGGTGGAGACGACGGCCAGTGGCAAGGTGCTGGATGGGTTGGCGGCGCAGTTGAAGGCGAGCTTGGGGCAGTTCAGGGCTTGAGGTTGTCTGGACGGGCCTCATCGCAGGCAAGCCAGCTCCCACGTTCAACTGCATTCCAAAGTTGGAACTCGGTCACTGTGGGAGCTGGCTTGCCTGCGATAACTGTTTCAGCGACTCAGATACATCCGAGTCGTGAGCAGATACACCGGCAACCCCGACACCAATATCAACAACGCCGCATACGGTGCCGCCGCCGCAAATTCCACATTCGAGGTATGCGCCCAGACGGCCGTCGCCAAGGTATTCAGCCCGGTCGGGCTCAACAGCAATGTCGCCGTCAATTCCTTCATCGCATCCAGGAACACCAAGGCAAACGCCGCCCCCAGCGCCGGAAAGATAATTGGCAGCGTCACCCGGCAAAACGCACTGAAGGACGATGCGCCTAACGTGCGCGCAGCCTCTTCCAACTGAGGCGCCGCCTTGTTCAGCGCTGTACGAATCGGCGCCTGTGCCAACGGCAAAAACAGCAGCGCATAAGCAATCAGCAATAACGCCGAGGTCTGGTACAGCGCAGGCACGTAATGCAGGGCGAAATACACCAGGGTCAGCGCAATCACCAGGCCGGGCAGGGCATGCAGTAGATACGGCAAGCGTTCGGCCCAGATTGCCAACTGTCCTTTGTAGCGCACCACCAGCAGCCCAACCGGCACTGCCAGTACCAGGCACAGTGCGGCGCCGCCCAGGGAGAGCGCCAGGGATGACAGCAGCGCCTCGCTGATCTCGGCCATCGGAAACGCCGCTGACGAACCGACGGCCAACCAATAGCCGAGCATGCCCAGCGGGATGCCGCTGCCGATGATCGCCAATGCCAGGCAATACACCTGGCCCAATGGCGCCCACTTGCCGAGTCGAACCTGCTCGGCGTGCCGCGCCGCGCCCTGGCCGATGCGCACGTGCCGGCCTTTGCCGCGTACGCGCAGTTCCAGCCATAGCAGGGTCAGGCACATCACCAGCAGCACTGCCGAGAGCATTGCCGCATTGGCATTGCTGAATTCCAGTTCGAACTGCTGGTAGATCGCGGTGGTGAAGGTCTGCAGCCCAATGATCGACAGCGCGCCGAATTCCACCAGCATGTGCAGTGCGATCAATAGTGAGCCGGCCAGCAGCGATGGCCACAGCAGCGGGAGTGTGATGCGAAAGAATACGCCCCAGCGGTTGAGTCCCAGGGTGCGGGCCGATTCTTCCAGGGAGGGGTCCAGATTGCGCAGCGTTGCCGCCACCGGCAGAAACACCAGTGGGTATTTGGACAGGCTCATCACCAGGATCGCGCCGCCGAGCCCCTCGAACTGAGCGCTCAGCGACACCCAGGTAAAACTGCTGACAAACGCCGGCACCGCAAACGGCAGGCACAGGATCACGCCCCAGATGCGCCGTCCTGGCAGGTTGCTGCGTTCCAGCAGCCAGGCCAGGGACAGGCCGATCACGCCGCAGGTCAGGGTCACGCCGACCATCAATGCCAGCGTGTTGCGCAGCAGCCCGAACACGTAAGGCCGCCACAGGAGATGCACCGCCTCCGTCCAGCCTGCCTGCCAGGCTTTGAGCCCCACATAGGCGAGCGGCAACAGGCTCAGGCCAACCAGCAACAGCACAGGTAGCAGCAGCCAGATCGACGGGCGTTTGCGACGGGGGGTGAACCCCGCGACGGAAAGCGATGGGTTCATCAGTTCAGGCCAACGTCACGTTCCAGTTCCAGGGCTTCTTCGGCGTTGCCCAGGTCTGCGGGGGTGACCGTTGGTGGCTGCAGCTCGCTAAATGGCTTGAGGCCGCGGTTCGATTCCATGCCCTTGCGCAGCGGGTACTCGGCCGACGTGTTGGTGATCACGCGCTGGCCCTCTTCGCTGGCCATGAATGCCAGCAATTGCTGAGCTTCTTTGGGATGCTTGCTGGATTTGAGTGCGGCAGCGGAGGACACGGTGATCAGACCGCCAGCATCACCATCGGTGAAGTAATGCAGCTGGGAATCCAGGTTGGTTTTTTCCTTTTTCAGGGCGAACCAGTAGTAGTTGTTTACCAGCACGGTGGCCACTTCGCCGTTTTCCACGGCTTTGAGGGCGACCATATTGTTGCTGTACACCTTGCCGAAGGCGCGCAGGCCGGTCAGCCATTCTTCCGCGGCTTCGCGACCGTGCAGCTTGATGATTGCCACGGCTTGTTCCTGGAACGCGCCGCTGGTGGGCACGAAACCGACCTTGCCTTGCCATTCGGGGCCGGCGAAATCCAGTACCGATTTGGGCAAGTCTTTTTCCGCAATCAATTTGGGGTTGAAGGCTACGACGCGGGTGCGTGCGGTCACGCCCATCCAGTTGCCGTTTTTGCCCACGTAATCCTTGGGCAGGACATCGAGGGTGCTGGCATCGATTTTTGCCAACAGGCCTTGCTCGCCGAGTTTGTTCAGGGGCGGTGATTCTTCGGTGTAGATGACGTCGGCAGGGGAGCGCTCACCTTCTTCGACGACTTGGCTGGCCAACTGGTTGCTGCTGCCTTTGCGCACGTTGACGTGGATGCCGGTCTTGGCTTCGAAGGCCTTGGCGAGTTCATCGCCGACTTCTTTGTGTTGGCCGTTGTATAAGGTCAGGGAGACCTTGTCGGCAGAATGGGCGGCGGGCGAGAGCAGGGTCAGGCTGAGTAGGGTGAGGGTCAGGCCGCGCAGAAGGGATGTCTTGAGTCGGTTGTCACGGATCATCATCCGAAGTGTTCCTCGCTTATATGCAACAAATCATTGCAAGGATAAACGATAAATCTTCTCAAGTGCGGATGAGGGGGAAATCACTGGGGAAGTTTTCAAACCCCGGAAACGAAAAAACCCGCTTTCGCGGGTTTGATCTGAATTTGGTGCCCAGGGAGAAGACTCGAACTTCCACGACCTTGCGATCACCAGCACCTGAAGCTGGCGTGTCTACCAATTTCACCACCTGGGCATTATCTAACAACGTTGCCGCTGTTGATGGGGCGAACTATACGGCGGGGCTTTTGATCTGTAAACCCCTGATTCGAAAAATATAAATCAATTTTTCCGTTAAAAATCAGATGCCTGAAACGAAAAAACCCGCTTTCGCGGGTTTGATCTGAATTTGGTGCCCAGGAGAAGACTCGAACTTCCACGACCTTGCGATCACCAGCACCTGAAGCTGGCGTGTCTACCAATTTCACCACCTGGGCAGCATCAACAACGTTGCCGTCGTCGATGGCGCGCACTATACGGAGCGATATTTGAGCTGTAAACCCCTGCCATGAAAAAAGCCTGGAAAATTTCCCCAGTGGTCGTGCAAGGTGCGCGCCGGGGGTCGCAAAGGGCTTTTAAACGCTTGTTGATACCTGAAATTTCCCGTTTCAATACGCGTATGCCAAACTAACCCGCATATAGACAAGGTGAAAACTCTCTAATGGCCGATTGGCAGTCCCTCGATCCCGAGGCCGCTCGTGAAGCGGAAAAATATGAAAACCCTATTCCTAGCCGCGAACTGATCCTGGCGCACCTCGCCGATCGTGGTTCGCCTGCTAGCCGTGAGCAACTGGTTGAAGAGTTCGGTCTGACCACCGAAGACCAGCTCGAAGCCCTGCGCCGCCGTCTGCGTGCGATGGAGCGCGATGCTCAATTGATCTACACCCGTCGTGGCACTTATGCGCCGGTCGACAAGCTGGACCTGATCCTGGGTCGCATTGCCGGCCACCGTGACGGCTTCGGCTTCCTGATCCCGGACGATGGCAGCGACGACCTGTTCATGAGCCCGGCGCAAATGCGTCTGGTGTTCGATGGCGACCGTGCCCTGGCGCGGGTTTCTGGCCTCGACCGCCGTGGTCGTCGTGAAGGCGTGATCGTCGAAGTGGTGTCCCGCGCCCACGAATCCATCGTCGGCCGTTACTTCGAAGAAGGCGGCATCGGCTTCGTTGTGCCGGATAACCCGAAGGTCCAGCAGGAAGTGCTGATCACCCCGGGCCGCAATGGCGCCGCCAAGGTCGGCCAGTTCGTCGAGGTGAAAATCACCCACTGGCCTACTGCACGCTTCCAGCCCCAGGGCGATATCGTGGAGGTGGTCGGCAACTATATGGCGCCGGGCATGGAAATCGACGTTGCCTTGCGCACCTACGATATTCCTCACGTCTGGCCTGATGCCGTGCTCAAGGAAGCCGCCAAGCTCAAGCCGGAAGTCGAAGAGAAAGACAAAGAAAAACGTATCGACCTGCGCCATCTGCCGTTCGTCACTATTGACGGCGAAGATGCCCGCGACTTCGACGATGCGGTCTACTGCGAAGCCAAGCCTGGCAAGCTGCGCCTGTTCTCCGGCGGTTGGAAGTTGTACGTCGCGATTGCCGACGTCTCCAGCTACGTGAAGATCGGTTCGGCCCTGGATAACGAAGCCCAGGTGCGCGGCAACTCCGTGTACTTCCCAGAGCGCGTGATCCCGATGCTGCCCGAGCAGCTGTCCAACGGCCTGTGCTCCCTGAACCCGAAAGTCGACCGTTTGGCCATGGTGTGCGAGATGACCATCTCCAAAACCGGCGAAATGACCGACTACCAGTTCTACGAAGCGGTGATCCACTCCCAGGCACGCCTGACCTACAACAAGGTCAGCACCATCCTGGAAACGCCGAAGACCAGCGAAGCCAAGGCCCTGCGTACCGAGTACGCTGGCGTGGTGCCGCACCTCAAGCAGCTGTACTCGCTGTACAAGGTGTTGCTGGGTGCCCGTCATACCCGTGGCGCGATCGATTTCGAAACCCAGGAAACCCGCATTGTCTTCGGCTCCGAGCGCAAGATTGCGGCGATCACCCCGACCACCCGTAACGACGCGCACAAGCTGATCGAGGAGTGCATGCTGGCGGCCAACGTGGCCACTGCCGAGTTCCTCAAGAAGCACGAAATTCCTGCGTTGTACCGTGTGCACGACGGCCCGCCGCCGGAGCGCCTGGAAAAACTTCGCGCCTTCCTCGGCGAACTCGGCCTGTCCCTGCACAAAGGCAAGGACGGCCCGACGCCGAAGGATTACCAGGCCCTGCTGGCCAGCATCAAGGACCGTCCGGATTACCACGTGATCCAGACCGTGATGCTGCGCTCGCTGAGCCAGGCGGTGTACAGCGCCGATAACCAGGGCCACTTCGGCCTGAATTACGAGGCGTACACCCACTTCACTTCGCCGATTCGCCGCTACCCGGACTTGCTCACGCACCGGGCGATCCGCAGCGTGATCCATTCCAAGCAGAACACCCCGCATGTCAAGCGCGCCGGTGCCATGACCATTCCGAAAGCACGGATCTACCCGTACGACGAAGCGGCCCTGGAACAGCTGGGCGAGCAGTGCTCCATGAGCGAACGCCGCGCCGACGAAGCCACCCGCGACGTGGTGAACTGGCTCAAGTGCGAGTTCATGAAGGATCGCGTGGGCGAGTCGTTCCCGGGTGTGATCACCGCCGTGACCGGCTTTGGCCTGTTCGTCGAGCTGACCGACATCTACGTCGAGGGCCTGGTGCACGTCACCGCCTTGCCGGGTGATTACTACCACTTCGATCCTGTGCATCACCGCCTGGCGGGCGAGCGCACCGGTCGCAGCTTCCGCTTGGGCGATACCGTTGAAGTGCAGGTCATGCGTGTCGATCTCGACGAGCGCAAGATCGACTTCGGCATGCCTGACAAGCCGGCTGAGCCTGCGGGTCGTAAAAAGCGTGGTGAAACCACAGCGCCTGGGTCCAAAGGCAAAGCGGCCACCGCAAAAGCCACGGCCGAGCCTGCGCCTGCCAAGGCTGGTCGTCGTTCTTCCGCCAAGGACAAGGCCCCTGAAGCTTACCGCCCAAGCGACGCGGCGGCGAAAAACGCCGAGCTGCGCAAGAGCCGCGAGTTGAAGCAGCAGTTGCTCAACGAAGCCAAAAGCGGTGGTAAAGCGGCGTCTGGGGGAAAGTCCCACGGGGCGGAAAAGCCGTCGAGCAAGCCAAGTAAACACCGTAAAGGCCCGCCAAAAGCGGGTTCGACTCCCGCAAAAAGCGGCGGGTCGCGCAAACCTAAGGCCAAGTCATGAGTCTGGAAAAAATCTACGGCGTGCACGCCGTAGAAGCACTGCTGCGTCACCATCCCAAGCGCGTCAAGCAGGTGTGGTTGGCCGAAGGTCGCAGCGAGCCGCGCGTACAGGCGCTGGTCGAGTTGGCTACGCAGAATAAGGTTGCCATCGGCCAGGCCGAGCGTCGTGAAATGGACGTGTGGGTCGAAGGCGTTCACCAAGGTGTGGTGGCTGACGTCAGTCCGAGCCAGGTGTGGGGCGAGGCGATGCTCGACGAGCTGCTCGACCGTACCGAAGGTGCACCGTTGCTCTTGGTGCTGGACGGCGTGACCGACCCGCACAACCTCGGCGCCTGCCTACGCTCGGCAGATGCTGCCGGCGCGCTGGCGGTGATCGTGCCTAAAGATAAGTCGGCGACCCTGACGCCGGTGGTGCGCAAGGTCGCCTGCGGTGCGGCGGAAGTGATTCCGCTGGTGGCCGTGACCAACCTTGCGCGTACCCTGGAGAAGCTCCAGCAGCGCGGCCTGTGGGTCGTGGGCACGGCGGGGGAGGCTGAGGTCAGCATTTATGACCAGGACCTCACTGGCCCGACCATCTTGATCATGGGCGCCGAAGGCAAGGGCATGCGTCGCCTTACCCGTGAGCATTGCGATTACCTGGTGCACCTGCCGATGGCCGGTAGCGTCAGCAGCCTCAATGTGTCGGTGGCGACGGGCGTGTGCCTGTTTGAAGCCCAGCGTCAGCGTGGCGCGAAAGCCAAGGCCAAGCCCAAGAAGTGATCAAGATGTGGGAGCGGGCTTGCCCGCGATGACGGAGCGTCAGGTGGCAGAGATGTTGCCGGTGCCAGGGTCATCGCAGGCAAGCCCGCTCCCACATTGGTTTTGTGGTGTTTATTCAGGATTGTTCAAATAATCACCAATTACCTTGCGCCGCTTCTCCCCCTTCTCTACAATTGCGCCCCTTGCCTTCCTGGCAGGCACCGATGTGCCTCCCCTGCGGCAAGATCCATAAGTGTCATTCACTCCTTGTCTGACCGTTTTTGAGCGGCAGGCTACAACCCGTAAGGAGCATTCATGCGTCATTACGAAATCATCTTTTTGGTCCACCCGGATCAAAGCGAGCAAGTCGGCGGCATGGTTGAGCGTTACACCAAGCTGATCGAAGAAGACGGCGGCAAAATCCACCGTCTGGAAGATTGGGGCCGTCGTCAACTGGCCTACGCAATCAACAATGTTCACAAGGCTCACTACGTGATGCTGAACGTTGAGTGCACTGGCAAGGCCCTGGCCGAGCTGGAAGACAACTTCCGCTACAACGATGCTGTGATCCGTAACCTGGTCATCCGTCGCGAAGAAGCCGTTACTGGCCAATCCGAGATGCTCAAGGCTGAAGAAAACCGCAGTGAGCGCCGTGAGCGTCGCGACCGTCCTGAGCACGAAGGCGCTGATAGCGCTGATAGTGATGACAGCGACAACAGCGATAACGCTGACGAGTAATCCACGGACCTTTTAAGGAGCCTATCAAATGGCACGTTTCTTCCGTCGTCGTAAATTCTGCCGCTTCACCGCTGAAGACGTGAAAGAGATCGATTACAAAGATCTCAACACTCTGAAAGCCTACGTATCCGAGACCGGCAAAATCGTTCCAAGCCGTATCACCGGTACCAAAGCACGTTATCAGCGTCAGCTGGCCACCGCTATCAAGCGCGCCCGCTTCCTGGCCCTGCTGGCCTACACCGACAGCCACGGCCGCTGAGACCGGGCAGTCGACAAGTAGTAAGGGATTGAATGCATGCGCGCCTTAGCTGAGTTCATCATGCGCGGTCGCGTGCAGGCCACTCTGGTAGTGGCTGGATGTGCGGCATTGCCGTTGCTTTATTGGTTGGGTGCTGCCGCAGGTTGCCTTGTGCTGCTGCGGCGCGGTTTGAAGGACGCCGTTGGCGTTCTTGCCCTGGGTTTGTTGCCGGCCTTGATCTGGTGGCTGCAAATGGGTGATCCACGGGTACTTCTGGTACTGCTGGGGTCATCGAGCCTTGCGTTGGTTTTGCGCGCAAGTGAGTCCTGGGTCCGTACGCTGCTGGTCAGCGTGGCATTGGGGTTGGTGTACTCAGTGATGCTTGGCGCGGCTTTCCGCCCGCAAATCGAGGCGCTGGCGCAGGAGATCGTCAAGATCCTGCCGTTGGCCCTCGGGGATCTCTACCAGCAGTTGTCGGTAGATGAGCGAGCGCGGTTTGCGTCACTGATTGCCCCGGTCCTGACTGGCCTGATTGCGGCTTTGTTGCAGGTCGTCAGCGTGCTGAGCCTGATTCTTGGGCGTTATTGGCAGGCGTTGTTGTACAACCCGGGTGGTTTTGGTCGCGAGTTTCGCAGTATCAGAATCCCAGCGGGGCCGGCGATGTTGCTGCTGGCGTGCATGGTTGTCGGGCCGAACTTCGGCCCACAGATGGCCTTGCTGGCGCCGATTTGCAGTGTACCGCTGGTGTTTGCCGGGCTGGCCCTGATTCATGGGCTGGTTGCGCGAAAGCGCCTGGCCAGGTTCTGGCTGGTGGGGTTGTACGTCACGCTGTTGCTGTTCATGCAGCTGATCTATCCGTTACTCGTGGTCTTGGCCATTGTTGACAGCCTGATTGATTTTCGCGGTCGTCTGGCGTCGAAAGACGCCGATAACGCGAACGGTGAAGGTTAAAAGTTAGAGGATTTTCACATGCAACTGATCCTTCTGGAAAAAGTCGCCAACCTGGGCAACCTGGGCGACAAAGTGAACGTTAAGGCCGGCTACGGTCGTAACTACCTGCTGCCATACGGCAAAGCCACCGCTGCAACCGCTGCCAACCTGGCTGCGTTTGAAGAGCGTCGTGCTGAGCTGGAAAAAGCCGCAGCAGACAAAAAAGCGTCGGCCGAAACTCGCGCTGCCCAACTGGCTGAGCTGGAAGTGACTATCACTGCCACCGCTGGTGACGAAGGCAAGCTGTTCGGTTCGATCGGTACCCACGACATCGCTGATGCACTGACCGCCTCCGGCGTTGAAGTGCAGAAGAGCGAAGTTCGTCTGCCGAACGGCACCATCCGCAACGTAGGCGAATTCGACGTAGCCGTGCACCTGCACGCCGAAGTTGAAGCCACCGTACGCGTTGTCGTGGTAGCAGCTTAAGTCGCACCTAACTGACTGGCACCTCGCGTGCCAGCCGGTTAACATCGGGCACGATCCTGTTTACAGGTCGTGCCTTTTGTTTTTCTACACACCCCAAATTCCAAGTGGCCATGAACGAAATCTCCGCTCCTGAGCAATACGATCTGCAAACCGCTGCCCTGAAGGTGCCGCCGCATTCCATCGAGGCCGAACAGGCCGTGCTCGGTGGCTTGATGCTGGACAACAACGCCTGGGAACGCGTGCTGGATCAAGTCTCGGACGGTGACTTCTACCGACATGACCACCGCCTGATCTTCCGCGCCATCGCCAAGCTGGCCGACCAGAACTCACCGATCGACGTGGTCACTCTGGCCGAGCAGTTGGACAAGGAAGGCCAGACCTCCCAAGTGGGTGGCCTGGGCTACCTCGGTGAGCTGGCAAAAAACACGCCGTCCGTCGCCAACATCAAGGCCTATGCCCAGATCGTCCGCGAGCGGGCCACGCTGCGCCAGTTGATCGGCATCAGCACTGAAATCGCCGACAGCGCCTTCAACCCCGAAGGCCGCACTGCTGCCGAGATCCTTGACGAAGCCGAGCGGCAGATCTTCCAGATTGCAGAAGCACGGCCCAAGACCGGCGGCCCGGTCAGCGTCAACGACCTGTTGACCAAAGCCATCGACCGCATCGACACCCTGTTCAACACCGACGCGGCTATTACCGGTATTTCCACCGGCTACACCGACCTCGACGAAAAGACCAGCGGCCTGCAGCCGTCCGACTTGATCATCGTCGCCGGCCGTCCGTCGATGGGTAAGACCACCTTTGCGATGAATCTGGTGGAAAACGCCGTTCTGCGCAGCGACAAGGCGGTGCTGGTGTACTCCCTCGAGATGCCAGGCGAATCGTTGATCATGCGTATGCTCTCGTCGCTGGGGCGTATCGACCAGACCAAGGTGCGTTCCGGTCAACTTGAGGATGACGACTGGCCGCGCCTGACCTCGGCGGTCAACCTGCTCAACGACCGCAAGCTGTTTATCGATGACACCGCCGGTATCAGCCCGTCCGAAATGCGCGCGCGTACCCGGCGCCTGGTGCGTGAGCATGGCGACATCGCCCTGATCATGATCGACTACCTGCAGTTGATGCAGATCCCCGGTTCCAGTGGTGACAACCGTACCAACGAGATTTCTGAAATCTCTCGTTCCTTGAAGGCGCTGGCCAAGGAATTCAACTGCCCGGTGGTAGCGTTGTCGCAGCTCAACCGCTCCCTGGAGCAACGTCCCAACAAGCGTCCGGTGAACTCCGACTTGCGGGAATCCGGAGCGATCGAGCAGGACGCCGACGTGATCATGTTCGTGTACCGCGACGAGGTGTACCACCCCGAGACGGAACACAAGGGCATTGCCGAAATCATCATCGGCAAGCAGCGGAACGGCCCGATCGGGTTTATCCGGTTGGCGTTCATCGGCAAGTACACGCGTTTCGAGAACCTGGCGCCGGGTAGCTACAACTTCGACGACGACGAGTAGTTTCAAGCACCTGTAAGGGCCTCATCGCAGGCAAGCCAGCTCCCACATGTGGAATGCGTTCTCCTGTGGGAGCTGGCTTGCCTGCGATGGGGTCACCACAATTCCGACTACTACCGTCGGAATTGGTTAAAATTTGTGCTATATTCCGCGCCCGCGATTTTTCATCTTCACACCGGTCACCGTCATGCAAACAGCCAAGCCGTTATTTGACTATCCCAAGTACTGGGCCGAATGTTTCGGTCCTGCGCCATTCCTGCCGATGAGCAGGGAGGAGATGGATCAGCTTGGCTGGGATTCGTGCGACATCATCATCGTCACCGGTGATGCCTATGTTGACCACCCATCGTTCGGCATGGCGATCATCGGCCGGCTGCTGGAGTCCCAGGGCTTTCGCGTCGGGATCATTGCGCAGCCGAACTGGCAGTCCAAAGACGACTTCATGAAGCTCGGCGAGCCGAACCTGTTCTTCGGCGTCGCGGCCGGCAACATGGACTCGATGATCAACCGCTACACCGCCGACAAGAAAATCCGCTCTGACGACGCCTACACCCCCGGCGGCATGGCTGGCAAACGCCCCGACCGTGCGAGCCTGGTGTACAGCCAGCGTTGCAAGGAAGCCTACAAGAACGTGCCGATCGTACTCGGCGGCATCGAAGCTTCCCTGCGCCGCATCGCCCACTACGACTACTGGCAAGACCGTGTGCGCAACTCGATCCTGATCGACGCCACTGCCGACATCCTGCTGTACGGCAACGCCGAGCGGGCCATCGTCGAAGTTGCCCAGCGTTTGTCGTGGGGCCACAAGATCGAAGACATCACCGATGTGCGCGGCACCGCGTTCATCCGCCGTGATACGCCAGCCGGTTGGTACGAAGTGGATTCCACGCGCATCGACCGTCCGGGCAAGATCGACAAGATCATCAACCCGTACGTCAACACCCAGGACACCCAGGCCTGCGCCATCGAGCAGGAAAAAGGTCCAGTCGACGATCCGGAAGAAGCCAAGGTTGTGCAGATCCTCGCCAGCCCGCGTATGACCCGTGACAAAACCGTGATCCGCCTGCCATCGGTGGAAAAGGTCCGCGGCGACGCGGTGCTCTATGCCCACGCCAACCGCGTGTTGCACCTGGAAACCAACCCAGGCAACGCCCGTGCCTTGGTGCAGAAGCACGGTGAAGTGGACGTGTGGTTCAACCCGCCGCCCATTCCCATGACTACCGAAGAAATGGACTACGTGTTCGGTATGCCTTACGCCCGCGTGCCGCACCCGGCATACGGCAAGGAAAAGATTCCGGCCTACGACATGATCCGCTTCTCGGTGAACATCATGCGTGGCTGCTTCGGCGGCTGCACCTTCTGCTCAATCACCGAGCACGAAGGCCGCATCATCCAGAACCGTTCCGAAGAGTCGATCATTCGCGAAATCGAAGAGATCCGCGACAAGGTGCCGGGCTTTACCGGGGTGATCTCCGACCTCGGCGGCCCGACTGCGAACATGTACCGCATTGCCTGCAAGAGCCCGGAAATCGAATCCGCGTGCCGCAAGCCGTCGTGCGTGTTCCCTGGCATCTGCCCGAACCTGAACACCGACCACTCGTCGTTGATCCAGCTGTACCGCAGTGCCCGTGCGTTGCCGGGTGTGAAGAAGATCCTGATCGCTTCCGGCCTGCGCTACGACCTGGCCGTCGAGTCGCCGGAATACGTCAAAGAGCTGGTCACCCACCACGTCGGTGGCTACCTCAAGATCGCCCCGGAACATACCGAGGAAGGTCCGCTCAACCAGATGATGAAGCCGGGCATTGGCAGCTATGACAAGTTCAAGCGCATGTTCGAGAAGTACACCAAGGAAGCGGGCAAGGAGCAGTACCTGATCCCGTACTTCATCGCCGCCCACCCCGGCACCACCGATGAAGACATGATGAACCTGGCCCTGTGGCTCAAGGGCAATGGCTTCCGTGCCGATCAGGTGCAGGCGTTCTACCCGTCGCCGATGGCCACCGCCACCGCGATGTACCACTCGGGCAAGAACCCGCTGCGCAAGGTCACCTACAAGAGCGACGCGGTGACCATCGTCAAGAGCGAGGAGCAGCGCCGCCTGCACAAGGCGTTCCTGCGTTACCACGACCCGAAGGGCTGGCCAATGCTGCGTGAAGCATTGACCCGCATGGGCCGTGCCGACCTGATCGGGTCGGGCAAGGACCAGTTGATCCCGCTGCACCAGCCGTCCACCGACAGCTACCAGAGCGCCCGGCGTAAGAACTCGACGCCGGCCGGCAGCCATAAGGTCGCCAAGGAAACCACCACCAAGATCCTCACCCAGCACACCGGCCTGCCACCCCGTGGCAGCGACGGCAGCAACCCGTGGGACAAGCGCGAGCAAGCCAAGGCTGCGGCCCAGGCGCGCAATAAGCAGGCGGCCAAAGAGCGCAGCGATGCGGCCAAGGGCAAGGGCGGCAAGCCTACGCGCAAGCCGGTTGTGCCGCGTTGATCGACGCCTGAAATGCAAAACGCCAGCCTCGTGCTGGCGTTTTGCTTTCTGGTCGGTGGTGAGTCTGTTTGGTAAGGTGGCGCCCATTAGATTGCTATCGCAGGCAAGCCAGCTCCCACACTTGGAATGCATTCCCCTGTGGGAGCTGGCTTGCCTGCGATGAGGCCGGTCTGGGCACTCTCGATTTCAAGGAAGAACACTTATGGGCAACCCCTTGCTCAACATCGGCATGGACTCCAACCGCTCCCAATTCATGGCGCGCCAGCGCATTGAGAGCCAGATCAACCTGCCGCGGCTGTTCGCCGTCATTGACGCCGACCCCAGCATCGTCGGCGCTGGCGTGGTGTACATCGACGCCGACTTCAACGTGATCACCCTGCGCGAATTCAAGCCCATCTGCAGCATCAAACCCAAGCGCGTCATTTTGCGCGAGGCGCAGAAGTACATCTCGCCGGCGCAGTTTGTCGAGCAGGTGAAGACCGACCCCCGTGAAGGGCGACTCCAGAAGGAGGCCTTTGATATGGGGCTTTCCTGTGGGGCGGCGGTGATCGGTTGGATCGTGGTGTTCAGTGGCAGCGTCGCCGTACCCTTCACCGCCGGCGCCAGTGCTTTTGTGGTGGGTATTGGTGTCACAGCGGCGCTGGCCAGCAGTGCTCAGTGCGGGTTTGGCGTGGCCCGTACCTATAACGAGATCCTTGACCCGCAAGCCAACGACCGTATGGACGACGCCCAGTGGTACGGCGCGGTGTCACCGATTCTCGATGCCGCGTCGTTGGTCGGGATCGGAACGGGAGCCTTCACCACATTAAGGCTGCTCAAGGCCAAAAAAGCCGCTGCGTTGGGCAAGAGCTGGTATGAATTGCTCAAGGGCTTGAATCGCCAGGAGCGCAAGAAGTTGACCCAGGAATTGCTCAGTCTCAAAGACCCAAGCCTGACCCCCAAGCTGCTCAAGTTGCAGCAGCGCGCCGGCACATTGCCCAAGCGCTACAGCTCCACGGAAATTCGTCATGCCACGCTCACCCAGCTCAAGGACGCCTTGGGCGGCATGTTGGGTATCTGGGGCAGCTATCGAACCGGTCACGTCGGCTCGGCGTCGACGCTTGCCATTGGCCTGTATGAGGAACTGACGGAATGAAGGGGTTTCCCGATAGGCGCAGTTTCCTTGCGCGTTATTTTCCGGTGTTCATGGGCACCATCTTCATGGCGATTTTCTCTGGTTCGGTGGCTGTCTCCACGGCGGGCGTAACCTATTTGCGCGGGGTTGAACCGGCGCTCAAGGCCAACTACTCCGGGGCTGCAATCCTGGTGCTGGTGGCAGTGTTGGTGTTTGGCAATGTGATGATTGCACGCGGGTATCCCTGGGCGACCCGGCTGGTGGCGGGCTACCTGGTGTGTTGCCTGCTGTTCGTGTTGCCGATGATTCAATACGGCCTCAATACCCTGGTGTACGGCTCGGCGGTGCTGTTTCCGCTGCTGGGCTTGCTGCTGCTCAACAGTAAGCGCCATCGTGAAATGCGCCAGCGGTTACTCGAAATACGTCACCTGCGTCGGGCGGTGATTGCGCAACGCAAGGCCCGTTGATTAGGTAGGTTTATTGGCGGTAGGTGGCCTGTTTGTTAGGGTGGCGCCCATCAGATTGCTATCGCAGGCAAGCCAGCTCCCACAGGGGAATGCATTTCAAGTGTGGGAGCTGGCTTGCCTGCGATGAGGCCGGTCTGGGCACTTTCAATGTCAAGGAAGAACACTTATGGGCAACTCCTTGTTCAACATCGGCATGGATTCCAACCGCTCTCAATTTATGGCGCGCCAGCGCATCGAGAGCCTGATCAATCTGCCACGGCTGTTTGCGGCCATCGATGCTGACCCCGGCGTTGTCGGTGCTGGCGTGGTGTATATCGATGCCGATTTTAATATCGTCACTCTGCGCGAATTCAAGCCCATCTGCAGCATCAAGCCAAAGCGTGTCATCCTGCGCGAGGCGCAGAAATACATCGCGCCGACACAATTCGCTGATCACGTAGTAAACAATCCACGGGAATCCAGGCTGATCGGCGAGGCCGTAAATACCGGAATCTCTTGCCTGGGTGCTGTCATCAGTTGGGCTGCGATTGCCAGCGGTACTATTCTGGTTCCTTTCAGTGCCGGCGCGAGCTCAGTCATTGTGGTGGTGGGGTACGCGGCCGCAGGCGCGAGTTCGCTCCAGTGCTTCAATGGCATTGCCCGAACGACCCTTGAGGTGGCCAAGCCTGAGGTAAACGATTGGCTCGACAGTGAAGGCTGGTACCAGAATGCATCCATTGTGCTGGACGCGGCATCGTTGGCCGGTGTGGGCGCTTCAGCCCTGACGACGGTCAAGCTGGTCAAGGTCGCTAAGGCATCGACGGGCAAGAGCCTGCGGGAAGTGCTACGCGGCTTGAACCGTCAGGAGAGGGCCAAGCTGACCAAGGAACTACTGAGCATCAATGATCCCAGCCTGACCTCGAAGATGCTCAAGCTCAGGCAGGCATCGGGTGAGCTCTCCAAGCGTTTCACCCCGACGCAACTCAAGCAAAGCACCAGTACTCAGATCAAAGATATCCTGGGAGCGACCGTCGGGTTCGGAGGCAGCGCCTACTCTGGGAACGTCAATACCATTGCGATAGGCTTGTACGAGGAAATAAACGAATGAGTGAGCTGATGACGCTGCGCGACTTCTTCAGGCGTCACTTCTTGACGTTTCTGGGCGGGGTATTTGCTGCGTACTTTTCGCTGGCACTTGCAGTGGCGCTGGCTTTCGTTACCTATTTTCGTGATGCGCCCCTTGCTCAAGTCGGGCTCAAGATCCTGGTCGCAGGTGCATTGCTTATCTTGTTGACGGTCCATAGCAACTTTATGATCCTGCGGGGCAAACCTTCATGGGCATGGGTGATGGTCGCCATCTACGCTGCCTGTCTGTTGTTTGTGCTCCCAATGATTCAGTACAACCCACACAGGGTTCTCTATAGCCTGTCGCTGATTTTCCCGCTGTTCGGCCTGCTGGTGCTCAACAGCAGCGGGCAGCGAGAGATGCGGGCAAAACTTGTGCAAATCCGTCAACTGCGCCAAGCCCTGAATACCAGGCGTACTACGCCTTAACTGGGTAGATTCACCACCTGCACTCAGCCCGGCGCTACAAATGTGTGCAGCGCCTGCACCATAGCCGCAACGTTGGCGCTGTTTTGGTGCTGTACTGCACCGGGCCTTACGTTTTAGTGCAATGACTGCTGCTGTGGCATAAGTCTTGCGCGCGTTGTGCTTATGCCCTGGCTCGCAGGAGGCCGCCGTGTCGATTCATGTCGCGTTGCACCACGTTACGCATTACCGCTACGACCGTGCAGTTGAACTCGGCCCGCAGATCGTGCGGCTACGCCCGGCGGCCCATAGCCGTACGCGGATACTGTCCTACGCGTTGAAGGTGTTGCCCGAGCAGCATTTCATCAACTGGCAGCAAGACCCCCAGGGCAATTACCTGGCGCGCCTGGTGTTCCCGGAAAAGACTGACGAGTTGCGCATTGAAGTCGACCTGGTCGCCGAGATGGCGGTGTTCAATCCGTTCGATTTTTTCCTGGAGCCCTACGCCGAAAATATCCCGTTCAGCTACGCCGCCGATGAGCAGCGCGAGCTGGCGCCGTATCTGGAAACCTTGCCGCTGACGCCAAGGTTGGCTGCGTACCTGGCCGGTATCGACCGCACGCCGCTGCCTGCTGTGGATTTCTTGGTCGGCCTCAACCAGCGCCTGGCCGCCGATATCGGTTACCTGATTCGCATGGAGCCGGGCGTGCAAACTCCGGAATTTACCCTGGAAAACGCATCCGGCTCCTGCCGCGACTCGGCCTGGTTGTTGGTGCAATTGCTGCGCAACCTCGGGTTGGCGGCGCGATTTGTCTCTGGTTATCTGATTCAACTGACCGCCGACGTCAAAGCCCTCGACGGCCCGTCCGGTACCGAGGTGGACTTCACCGACCTGCACGCCTGGTGCGAAGTGTATCTGCCCGGCGCTGGCTGGATTGGCCTGGATGCCACGTCCGGGTTGTTCGCCGGTGAAGGGCATATCCCCTTGGCCTGTAGCCCCGATCCATCGTCCGCCGCGCCGATCAGCGGGTTGGTGGAGCCGTGCGAATGCGAATTTACCCACGAGATGTCGGTGGAGCGCATCTGGGAAGCGCCACGGGTGACCAAGCCCTATACCGAAGCACAATGGTTGGCGATCCAGGCCCTGGGCCGGCAGATCGACGGCGACCTGCTCAAGGACGACGTACGCCTGACCATGGGCGGCGAGCCGACCTTCGTCTCTATCGACGACCCAGACGGCGCCGAATGGAACACCGCAGCCCTGGGCCCGGACAAGCGACGCCTGTCGGCCGAGCTGTTCCAGCGCCTGCGCCAGCACTATGCGCCCAAGGGCCTGGTGCATTTCGGCCAAGGCAAGTGGTACCCCGGGGAGCAATTACCACGTTGGTCGCTCAACTGTTATTGGCGCCGCGATGGCGTGCCGATCTGGCACAACAGCGCGCTGATCGCCGATGAGCAAGAGGACTACGGTGCCGACGGGGTGATGGCCGGGCGTTTCCTGGCCAGCGTCGCCGAATGCCTGAAACTGCCGGCGCGCTTTGTGTTCCCGGCGTTCGAGGACAATTTCTACTACCTGTGGCGCGAAGGGGCGCTGCCCCAGAACGTCACCGCTCAGGACCCGCGTCTGAGCGACGACCTGGAGCGTGAACGCCTGCGTAAAGTGTTCAGCCAGGGCCTGGATAAAGTCATCGGCCAAGTGCTGCCGCTGGCACGGACTGCGGCCAATGACCGCTGGCAGAGTGGGCGTTGGTACCTGCGCGACAACCATTGCCGCCTGGTGCCGGGGGATTCGCCGCTGGGCTATCGTCTGCCGCTCGCTTCGCAGCCCTGGGTGACGGCGGCGGAGTATCCGTTTGTGCATCCGACCGACCCTAACCAGGATCAGCCGGATCTGCCGACCAGCGCCCAGTTGCAAAACCATGGCGAGCCCGCGCCGGGTGATGAGCGTGTGCCCAAGGTCGACGAGTCCGCCGACTGGCTGACCCGTACCGCGCTGTGCGCCGAAGCACGGGGAGGGCGCCTCTACCTGTTTATGCCGCCGCTGGAGCGCGTCGCGGATTACCTGGAGCTGGTGGCTGCCATTGAGGCCACCGCCGAAGAGCTGCATTGCCCGGTACTGCTGGAGGGCTACGAGCCGCCAGCGGATACGCGCCTGAGCAATTTCCGCGTCACGCCAGATCCCGGTGTCATCGAGGTCAACGTACAGCCGTCCGCCACCTGGGACGAGTTGGTAGAACGCACCGAATTCCTCTACGAAGAAGCCCGGCAAACCCGCCTGACCACCGAGAAGTTCATGATCGATGGGCGCCATACCGGCACCGGTGGCGGTAACCACTTCGTACTGGGCGGTGCGACGCCCAAGGATTCGCCCTTCCTGCGCCGACCGGACCTGCTGCGCAGCCTGATCAGCTACTGGCATAACCACCCGTCGTTGTCCTATTTGTTCTCCGGCCTGTTTATCGGCCCCACCTCCCAGGCACCCCGGGTGGATGAGGCGCGCAACGATGCGCTGTATGAACTGGAAATCGCCTTCGCGCAGATGCCGGCACCGGGCGAGGACTGCCCGCCATGGTTGGTGGATCGCCTGTTGCGCAACCTGCTGATCGACGTGACGGGTAATACCCATCGCGCCGAATTCTGTATCGACAAACTTTACTCACCCGACGGCGCCACTGGCCGCCTGGGGCTGCTGGAATTGCGCGCCTTTGAAATGCCGCCCCATGCGCGCATGAGCCTGACCCAGCAGTTGTTGCTGCGGGCGCTGGTCGCGCGGTTCTGGCGCGAGCCCTATGCGCCGCCGAAGCTGGCGCGCTGGGGCACTGAGCTGCATGACCGCTTCCTGTTGCCGCACTTTATCGAGCAGGACTTTGCCGACGTGATCGTCGAGCTGAACGCGGCTGGTTACCCGCTGCGTGCCGAATGGTTCGCGGCGCATCTGGAGTTCCGCTTCCCCAAGGTGGGCGACTACGCCGTCAGCGGTATCGAACTGGAACTGCGCCAGGCCTTGGAGCCTTGGCACGTGCTGGGCGAGGAGGGCGCAGTGGGGGGCACGGTGCGCTATGTGGATTCGTCCCTGGAGCGCCTGCAAGTGAAGTTGAGCGGGTTGCCGCCGCAACGTTACCTGCTGACCTGCAATGGCGTGCCGGTGCCGCTGCAACCAACCGGCCGCGTCGGCGAGTTCGTGGCGGGGGTGCGTTACCGCGCCTGGCAACCGGCCAACTGCCTGCAACCGACCATCCCCGTGCATGCGCCGCTGGTATTCGACCTGCTCGACACCTGGATGCAGCGTTCGTTGGGTGGTTGCCAATACCATGTGGCGCACCCGGGCGGGCGCAATTACGACAGCCTGCCGGTGAATGCCAATGAGGCGGAGAGCCGGCGCATGGCGCGGTTTTTCCGCTTGGGGCATAGCCCGGGCAAGCTTGTGGTGCCGACTGTAACGGTAAACGATGAGTTGCCAATGACCCTGGATTTGCGGCGTTTCACAAAAAATAAGGAATGAACATGATCCAAGTGTGGGAGGGCTTTTGTGGCGAGGGAGCTTGCTCCCGCTGGGGTGCGAAGCGCCCCCAATAGCAGGCGACTGCTGCGCAGTCGAGCGGGAGCAAGCTCCCTCGCCACAACAAGCCAGCCCCCCACATTGGATCGTAGTGAATTTGAGTTAACCTGACTTCCCTTGCCTCTGCCGAGCGTTCCATGTCCGACTTGCTCGACCGTTACCCGCTCACCGCGGGCACCTATCACGAACTGCTGGACGCCAGCGGCGCGGTGCGTGCCCATTGGCGACGCTTGTTCGATCACCTGCAACGCAGCACGCCCGCACAACTGGCCCAGCGCCAGGCGTTGTTGACGCGCCAGATCCAGGAAAACGGCGTGACCTACAACGTCTACGCCGACCCCAAGGGCGCCGACCGCCCCTGGGAGCTGGACTTATTGCCCCATGTGCTGGCCGCTGACGAATGGCAGCAACTGTCGGCCGGCATCGCCCAGCGTGCGCGCCTGCTCAATGCGGTGCTGGCCGACCTGTATGGCCCGCAGCGCCTGATCAAGGAAGGCTTGCTGCCGGCCGAACTGGTGTTCGGGCATAACAATTTTCTGTGGCCGTGCCAGGGCATCCATCCGCCCGACGGTGCGTTCCTGCATCTGTACGCGGTCGACCTGGCGCGCACGCCGGACGGCCGCTGGTGGGTCACCGCCGACCGTACCCAAGCCCCATCGGGCGCCGGCTACGCCCTGGAAAACCGCACCATCGTGTCCCGCGCTTTCCCGGACCTGTACCGGGATATGCAGGTGCAGCACCTCACCGGTTTCTTTCGCACGCTGCAGGAGACCCTGGCGCGCCAGGCCCCTGGCGATGACCAGCCGCCACTGATCGTGTTGCTCACGCCGGGGCGTTTCAACGAAAGCTATTTCGAACACCTGTACCTGGCGCGCCAGCTCGGCTACCCCTTGGTAGAGGGCGGCGACCTCACCGTGCGTGACAGCACTGTGTTCCTGAAAACGCTCAGCGGCCTGCGCCGGGTGCACGCGATCATGCGTCGCCTCGACGATGATTTCTGCGACCCGCTGGAACTGCGCACTGACTCGGCGCTCGGCGTGCCGGGCCTGCTCGACGCCGTGCGTCAAGGCAATGTGCTGGTGGCCAATGCCTTGGGCAGTGGTGTGCTGGAGTCCCCGGGGCTGCTGGGCTTTTTACCCAGGATCAATGAGTTTTTGTTCGGTGAAGCCTTGATCCTGCCGTCGATTGCCACCTGGTGGTGCGGTGAAGCGCCGGTGCTTGCCGAAGCCTTGGAAAAACTCCCGGAACTGCTGATCAAGCCGGCATTTCCCTCACAAAGTTTCGCTCCGGTGTTTGGTCGCGACCTTGACGACGAACAGCGCCAGGCCCTGGCCGAACGCATGCGTGCGCGGCCCTATGCCTATGTCGCCCAAGAGCTGGCGCAACTGTCTCAGGCGCCGGTATGGCACACCGTGGATGACCACTTGCAACACCGTGCCATTGGTATGCGTGTCTACGCCGTGGCCAGTGAAGACGGTTATCGGGTACTGCCCGGCGGCCTGACTCGCGTGGCGGCCGACGCCGATGCCGAGGTGGTGTCGATGCAGCGCGGCGGGGCGAGCAAGGACACCTGGGTACTCGGTGAACGCGTGCCGGGTGGCGAGCAATGGCGCGCCCAACGCACCATTGGCGCCTATGACCTGGTGCGCCGCGATCCCTATTTGCCCTCGCGCGTGGTGGAAAACCTGTTCTGGTTCGGTCGTTACTGCGAGCGCTGCGACGACAGTGCGCGCTGGCTGCGCATTGTGCTGGCGCGGTATGTCGATGGCGACGATCCGCTGGCGTTGCAGGCCGCCGTCGAACTCGGCGAAAGCCTGCGCCTGTTGCCGGAGGAGGGCGAGCTGCCGGAGCGTCTGCTCGCCGCCTTGCTGGGTGATGACTGGCCTTCAAGCCTGCGCGCCAATTTGCAGCGCTTGCAGTGGGCGGCGTCCCAGGTGCGCGGCAAGTTGTCCAGGGAAAACTGGCAGGCCCTGGTGGAGCTGCAACGCGAAGCCATGGAACTGGAAAGCGACACTGCAGACTTTGGCGAGCTGCTCGACTTTCTCAACCGCCTGGTGATGTCCCTGGCGGCACTGTCCGGGTTTGCCCTGGACGACATGACCCGCGATGAAGGCTGGCGCTTCTTGATGATGGGCCGGCGCATCGAGCGTCTGCAATTTCTGAGCAGCAGCCTTGCGGCGTTCCTGCGTGGCGTGGCGGTGTTTGATCAGGCCGGGTTGGAATGGCTGCTGGAGCTGGGCAACAGCAGCATCACCTACCGCTCGCGCTACCTGGCGGTGCCGCAGTTGATCCCGGTGCTCGACTTGCTGCTGCTCGACGAGCAGAACCCCCATGCGGTGCTGTTCCAGCTCAAGCTGGTGAGCCGCACCCTGCGCCGTCTCAATGATGATTTTGGCGTGCCCCGTGAAACCGGGCTGGCGCCGTTGGTCGAGCGCCTGGCGCGTTTTGACCTGGGCTGCCTGGAGGACGGCCTGTTTGGCGAAACCAGCGTGCGTGCCGCGCTGGACGGCCTGGCCGACCTGTTGCAAGCGGTGGCCGATGAAAGCGGGCAGGTGTCGGATCGCCTGGCGCTGCGCCATTTTGCCCACGTGGATGATGTCAGCCAGCAAACGGTGTCGGTGTAATGAGCGCGCGCTACCAGATTTTCCACGATACCCATTACCACTATGACAGCCCGGTGTCCCTGGCCCAGCAACTGGCGCACCTGTGGCCAAGGCCGTGCGCCTGGCAGAAGTGCACCTGGCAGCAGTTGGATATCAGCCCGGAACCCACCTCGCGCCGCGACGAACTGGACGTATTCGGCAACCCGATCACTCGCCTGGCGTTCGAACGGCCCCATGATGAATTGCTGGTGAACGCCGGGCTCACCGTGGAAGTGCTGGCGCGACCCGCTCTGGACTTCCAGCGGTCGCCGCCCTGGGACCACACCCGCGACAGCCTGATTTACAGCAGCCAGGCATTGAGCGCCGAACTGATCGAAGCCTGTCGTTATCGCTTCGAGTCGCCCTATGTCCATCTGAAGAAAACTTTCGTCGAGTTCTCCGAAAGCTGCTTCCCGCCCGGCGAGCCTTTACTGCTGGGCACGCAGGCATTGATGGAGAAGATCTTCAGCGAATTTACCTTCGATGCCGAAGCCACCCAGGTCGCCACGCCGCTGGTTGAAGTGCTGGAGCGCCGTCGCGGCGTGTGCCAGGACTTCGCTCACCTGATGCTTGCCTGCCTGCGTTCCCGTGGCCTGGCGGCGCGCTATATCAGCGGCTACCTGCTCACCCAGCCACCGCCCGGCCAGCCACGGCTGATTGGCGCGGATGCTTCCCATGCGTGGGTTTCGGTGTTTTGCCCGGTATCAGGCTGGGTGGATTTTGACCCGACCAACAATGTGCAGCCGGCGCTGGAGCACATCACCCTGGCCTGGGGCCGGGACTTTTCTGATGTGTCGCCATTGCGGGGGGTGATTCTGGGGGGAGGCAGCCACGACCCGGAGGTGCGGGTGACGGTGATGCCGCTGGAATGAAAAACGATCATTCCCACGCTCTGCGTGGGAATGCCTGCTGTGACGCTCTGCGTCACCCTTGCGCTGGCTTCAAGCCTGGTGCGGGACGCGGAGCGTCCGGGGCTGCATTCCCACGCGGAGCGTGGGAACGATCATTCTGCTGGGTCTTTCGGGGTTTCGGTCTCGTCAGTTGCCGCTTCACCTTCGGCATCCGGGTTCAGCGCGCCGGCTTCTTCCTCTGCAGCGGCTTTCTTGCGTTGCAGCTTTTCCTCTTTCTTCTGTTCCTTGGCCAAGTCTCTCTGACGTTTGGCGAAGGAGTAATTAGGTTTGGCCATGGGCGATCCTCTAGGGTCGAAGGTGAGGGTGGGCGGCGCGCAGCTGCCTCGGGTCGTCATGGTAGCAGCTTCAGGGGGCCCTTTGCTTTCACTTACCGCAGGCGTAGGCAGCCAGAAGGCCGTTGAACAGGTGATTGAGGTGCATGGCATGAACTCCCGTGAGTGATGGGCCGATCATAATCAGGGTGCGGCAGTTTGGCTGGTTGATTGTGTTGATGAAGCTGATAGCCTAAAGTTGTATACAATCTGTTGATTCAGATCATAAGAACTCAAGCCTGATTGAGGCACCCTTACCGCAATCCGCGTTTTTAAAACCCTGCCTTGGAGATTCACATGTTTGCCAAACTCGTTGCTGTTTCCCTGCTGACTCTGGCGAGCGGCCAGTTGCTTGCTGCAGAGTGCAAGGTCACTGTCGACTCCACCGACCAAATGTCGTTCAACACCAAAGCGATTGAAATCGACAAGAGCTGCAAGCAGTTCACCGTTGAGCTGACTCACTCGGGTAACCTGCCCAAGAACGTGATGGGCCATAACTGGGTGCTGACTACCGAAGCCAATATGCAACCGGTGGCAACCGACGGCATGGCTGCGGGGATCGACAAGGATTACCTGAAAGCCGGTGATGAGCGCATCATCGCCCACACCAAGATCATCGGTGCCGGCGAGAAAGACTCGGTGACCTTCGACGTCTCCAAGCTGAAGGCCGATGAGAAATACAGCTTCTTCTGCTCGTTCCCAGGCCACATCTCGATGATGAAAGGTGCTGTGGTTCTGAAGTAAGACCGCGTTATCGTTCATCGCAGACAAGCCAGCTCCCACATTCGACCGCATTCCCATGTTGGAATCCGGTCAAGTGTGGGAGCTGGCTTGCCTGCGATGGCGATGTGACAATCAATGCAAAACCATCGGGTTCACCTCAAGGCGCAAACGGCATCACCCGCTTGTGCTCAGTCTTGCGATAGGTCTCGCAGATAATCCTGAACGCCTCCTCACGCACCGGCTCTCCCTGCAGGAACGCATCAATCTCGGCATAGGTCACGCCATGTGACGCCTCGTCCGGCTTGCCCGGCGACAGGTCTTCCAGGTCGGCGGTCGGCACCTTCTCCACCAGCGATTCCGGCGCGCCAAAGTGACGGGCAATGGCCCGCACCTGATGCTTCACCAGCCCGCTCAACGGTGCCAGATCGCACGCGCCATCACCGAACTTGGTGTAGAAGCCCATCACCGCTTCCGCCGCATGGTCGGTGCCGATCACCAGCCCACCGGCCGCGCCGGCGATGGTGTACTGCGCCACCATACGCATGCGCGCCTTGGTGTTGCCCAGCACGAAGTCACGGGACGCCGCGGCCTTGCCTTCAAAGGCGGCCACTTCATTGGCCAGGGCTTTAACCGCCGGGCCGATGTTCACGGTGTGACGTTCATCCGGCTCGATAAAGTCCACCGAGGCCTGGGCGTCGTGCTCGTCGAACTGGGTTTCGTAGGGCAGGCGCACGGCGATAAAGCGGTACGCCTCATCGCCGGTGCTGGCGCGCAGTTCCTGCACCGCACGTTGGGCCAACAGGCCTGCGGTCAGGGAGTCGACACCACCACTGATGCCGAGCACCAGGGTCTTGAGCCCGGAATTGCGCAGGCAGTCCTGGATAAAGGCCACGCGCCGGGCAACCTCGGCTTCGAGTGCGGCCTGGTCCTTGAACGGGGCTTGCACCTTGAGCTGTTGTGCAATCTCACGCTGTACGGCTTGCATGATTCACTCCTTGCTGGATAGGGCAGGTACTTTGAAAACGTGACGCAAATAGGCGACAAAATTCGGGTCGGTGCAATGGGTTTTTCCCGCTTCATCGGAAATCTTCGCGACGGGCTGGCCATTGCAGGCGGTCATTTTAAGCACGATGCTCATCGGTTCCACCCCTGGAATATCACAGGTCAGGTTGGTGCCGATGCCAAAGCTCACATTAATGCGACCGCGCAACGCCCGGAATATTTCCAAGGCTTTGGGCAATGTCAGACTGTCGGAGAACACCAGGGTCTTGCTCATCGGTTCGATGCCCAGCTTGTGGTAGTGAGCGATGGCTTTTTCTGCCCACTGGATCGGATCACCGGAGTCATGGCGCAGGCCGTCGAACAGCTTGGCGAAGTACAAGTCGAAGTCGTCCAGGAACGCGTCGGTGGTGATGCAATCGGTGAGGGCGATACCCAACAGGCCACGGTACTCGCGCACCCAGCAATCAAGGGCGGCGATCTGGCTGTCGATCAGGCGCGGGCCGAGTTGCTGGTGGGCCATGATCCACTCGTGGGCCATGGTGCCCAGCGGCTTCATATCGAATTCGCGCGCCAGGTGCACGTTGCTGGTGCCGACAAAACGGCCAGGGAAATCGTGCTTGAGCACGCTGACCACTTCCTTTTGCACCCGGTAGGAAAAACGCCGGCGCGTGCCGAAGTCTGCCACTTGCAGCTCCGACAGCTCATCGCTGCTGGCGTTGGCGGTCAACCAGTCGAACTTGCGATACAGCTGCTCGCGGGCCTGCTCGAGGATCACGGTCTGGTAGCGGTAGCGGTTACGCACCTCGCTGACGATGGCCAGCATTGGCACTTCAAACAGGATCACATGCAGCCACGGTCCGCGCAGGCGGATAAACAACTCGCCGTTCTCGATGCCGGTTTGCACATACCGCAGGTTGAAGCGAAACAGCCCGAGGAAACGCAGAAAATCCGGCTTCATAAAGCTGATGCGTTCCAGGAACCCCAGTTGATCGGGGCTCAGGCTCAGCTCGGCGAGGCGCTCGATCTGGTAACGAATCTCCGCCAGGTAAGGGCGCAGGTCTTCGCTGTTACGGCAACGAAACTCCCATTCAACTTCCACGTTCGGGTAGTTGTGCAGCACCGCCTGCATCATGGTCAGCTTGTAGAAGTCGGTGTCGAGCAGGTTCTGCACGATGCGATCGGCAAACACACTCTCGCTCATAACGGGAATCTCCAGACGGGTCGGCGATGGAGGCCGGCCTTTACGCACAATTGAGGAAGGGGGTTAGTGGCGCATAGACCTGTGGGGGATTGCCAGTGATTTTTTCAGTAAGGCCACTGGCGCCATCGCAGGCAAGCCAGCTCCCACATTTGAAGTGCATTCCAAACGGTGGGAGCTGGCTTGCCTGCGATGGCGATTCTCCAGGCGCTAAAGCACCTGCTCCATCATCCACTTCACAAACTCGCGCACCTTGGGCACCTCCGCCGAATGCTCGGGATACGCCAGGTAGTAAGCATCCTGGCTCGGCATCGCATGTTGCCAGGGGATCACCAACTTGCCCTCGGCCAATTCCTCCTCCACCAGAAAGCGCGGCAATAACGCCACGCCGCATCCCACCTGCGCCGCACGGATACACATATAAAACGTGTCGAACCGCGGGCCATGGTAGCTGTGCTCGGTATGGAAGCCCTGGCTGGCGAACCAGTCATGCCAGCCCTGGGGCCGCGAGGCGTTTTGCAGTAGCACCAGGTCGCTCAGTTGCGTGGGGTCGGTGAAAGGCTGGGCGGGCAGGCTGTCGGGCGAACACACCGGTACCAGCTCTTCACTGAACAGTTTCAGGCTCTCGGTGCCGGGACGTGCGCCCTGGCCGAAATAGAACGCCATGTCGGCCTTGCCTTGCAGTAACTCGTCCGGGTCCTGTTCGTTGCACAGGTCCAGGTGGATCTGCGGGTGGCGCAAACGCCAGCCTTTGAGGCGCGGCACCAGCCAGCGTGCTCCGAAGGTGTAGGGCGTGGACACGCGCAGCACTTCGGTTTCGCCCCCGTAGGAGCGCAGGTAGTGGGTGGACATTTCCACCTGGGTGAGGATCTTGCGCACCTCCACCAGGTACAGGTCGCCCGCCGGGGTCATCTGCAAGCGGCGGCGCACGCGGCGAAACAGCAGGTGTTGCAACAGTTCTTCCAGCTGCGCTACTTGTTTGCTCACCGCGCTTTGGGTGAGGTTCAGTTCCTCGGCGGCGCGGGTGAAGCTCAGGTGGCGGGTGGCCGCTTCGAAACACTGCAGGGCGGTGATCGAGGGCAAATATCTTTTGTTCAGCACGGCATGCCTCTTTTTATTCTTTGCATGAATAAAGGGAATGATATCTCGCCTAATCGTCGTTTGTTGGCAAGTCTTGGGCCAGCTACAAATAGGCTCAGGATCGCCGTGCAAGCAGCGGCGCGATTTTTCTACGCAGATTTGAAGGAGTGACCCATGGTTGCCGCATTGCTTGATCGTCTCGGGGTAAACCCGGCGCTGTACCAGGCCGGGAAACAACCCGTGCATTCACCGATTGATGGCAGCCGTATCGGCAGTGTCCATTGGGAAGGCGCCGCCGAGGTGGAGCAACAGGTCAGTCGCGCCGAGCATGCATTCGAAGCCTGGCGCAAGGTGCCGGCGCCGCGGCGTGGCGAGCTGGTGCGCCAGTTCGGCGACGTATTGCGCGAGTACAAGGCCGACCTGGGCGAACTCGTTTCCTGGGAAGCGGGCAAGATTACCCAGGAAGGCTTGGGTGAAGTGCAGGAAATGATCGACATCTGCGACTTCGCCGTCGGCCTGTCGCGCCAGTTGTACGGCTTGACCATCGCCTCCGAGCGCCCAGGCCACCATATGCGTGAAACCTGGCACCCGCTGGGCGTGGTCGGCGTGATCAGCGCCTTCAACTTCCCGGTGGCTGTGTGGGCGTGGAACACTGCGCTGGCCTTGGTGTGCGGCAACGCGGTGATCTGGAAACCGTCGGAAAAGACCCCGCTCACCGCACTGGCCTGCCAGGCCTTGTTCGAGCGCGTACTGAAAAAATTCGACGGTGCCCCCGAGTACCTCAGCCAAGTGATCATCGGCGGCCGCGACGCCGGCGCTGCGCTGGTGGATGACCCGCGCGTCGTCCTGATCAGCGCCACCGGCAGCACGCGTATGGGCCGTGAAGTGGCACCCAAAGTCGCCGCACGTTTCGCCCGCAGCATCCTTGAACTGGGCGGCAACAACGCGATGATTCTCGGTCCAAGCGCCGACCTGGACATGGCCGTGCGCGCCATCCTCTTCAGCGCGGTGGGCACCGCCGGCCAACGCTGCACCACCCTGCGCCGGCTGATCGCCCATGAGTCGGTCAAGGAAGAAATCGTCACCCGCCTCAAGGCCGCCTATTCCAAAGTGCGCATCGGCCACCCACTGGAAGGCAACCTGATCGGCCCGCTGATCGACAAGCACAGTTTCGACAACATGCAGGACGCCCTTGAGCAAGCCTTGAGCGAAGGCGGCAAGGTGTTCGGCGGCAAGCGCCAACTGCAAGACAAATTCCCCAACGCCTACTACGTATCGCCGGCCATCGTGGAAATGCCCGAGCAAAGCGACGTAGTGTGCAGCGAAACCTTCGCGCCGATTCTTTACGTGATCGGCTACACCGACTTCGCCGAAGCCCTGCGCCTGAACAACGCCGTGCCACAAGGCTTGTCATCCTGCATCTTCACCACTGACGTGCGTGAAGCCGAGCAGTTCATGTCGGCGGTGGGCAGCGACTGTGGCATTGCCAACGTCAACATCGGCCCGAGCGGCGCGGAGATCGGTGGCGCGTTCGGGGGTGAAAAAGAAACCGGCGGCGGGCGTGAATCGGGCTCGGATGCGTGGCGCGGGTATATGCGCAGGCAGACCAATACCGTGAACTACTCGCTGGAGTTGCCGTTGGCACAAGGCATCACGTTCGACTGAGCTGGCACAGTCAATGTGGGAGCTGGCTTGCCTGCGATAGCGGTGGTTCAGTCGATAGTTTCGGTGACTGATACACCGCTATCGCAGGCAAGCCAGCTCCCACAGGTGATTGGGTTTCCCATTCAAAAGAGTATTTGTTTGTTAGGTCTCATCGGAGTCTGGCAATGGCACTGCGCGAAACATGTTTATGGGAACACCTCACCCCAGGCCGTCCCGACCGAGCCGCGCTCAAGGGCGCGGTCAAGGTGGATGTGTGCGTGATCGGCGCCGGCATCACCGGTTTGTCGGCGGCCATTCATTTGCTGGAACAGGGTAAAAGCGTCGCCGTACTGGAAGCCCATCGCACCGGCCACGGTGGTTCGGGGCGCAACGTCGGGCTGGTTAACGCCGGCCTGTGGATTCCACCGGACGAGATCGAGGCCGGTTTCGGCACGGCGGTGGGCAGCCAGCTCAACCGCATGTTGGGTGCGGCGCCGTCCCTGGTGTTCAGTCTGATCGACAAGTACAACATCGACTGCCAATTGCGCCGTGAAGGCACCTTGCACATGGCGCACAACGCCCGTGGCGAGGCGGATTTGCGCAGCCGTGAGCAGCAGTGGAAACGCCGTGGCGCACCGGTTGAGTTACTCACCGGCCAGGCTTGCGAGCAAGCCACCGGTACTCGGAAAATCGCCGCCGCATTGCTGGATCGGCGCGCCGGCACCTTGAACCCCATGGCCTACACCACTGGGTTGGCGAATGCCGCCGCAGCGTTGGGCGGGCAGTTGTTCGATCATTCGCCGGTCACCCAGCTTGAACGCCAAGGCGCCGATTGGTCGGTGCAGACCGCCGAGGGCGCGGTGCAGGCCGCGCAGGTGGTGATCGCCTCCAACGCCTACACCGAAGGCGAATGGACCGAACTGCGGCGTAACTTCTTCCCCGGCTATTACTATCAGGTGGCCTCGGCGCCGCTGACCGATGACGCGGCCAAGCAGATCCTGCCCGGCGGCCAGGGTTCGTGGGACACGCGCCAGGTCCTGAGCAGTATTCGCCGCGATGCCGACGGGCGCCTGTTGCTGGGCAGCCTGGGTAACGGCAACCAGAAACCGGCATGGTTTCTCAAAGCGTGGGCCGATCGGGTGCAGCAACACTACTTCCCGTACCTCAAACCGTTGCAATGGGAATTCACCTGGACCGGCTGCATCGCGTTCACCCCCGACCACTTGATGCGCCTGTTCGAACCGGCCCCCGGCCTTGTGGCGGTTACCGGTTATAACGGGCGCGGGGTGACCACCGGCAGCGTAGTGGGCAAGGCGTTTGCCGACTACCTGTGTCACCAGGACCCCCAAGCCTTACCGATCCCTTTTGCCCCTATGCAACCTCTGGCCGCTGTGGGCCTGCGCAGTTGCCTGTATGAAGCCGGCTTCTCGCTCTATCACGCCGGGCAATGCCTGAGGATCGTGATCTGATCAGCGAAATACCCCTCAGAAGCCTGCGTTTTCTTAGCAGGCTACCCATCTGTATTGGTGCAAGTCGTAGCAATCACGCACTGTAAATGTGCAGTTCCGTTACGCACGTTGTTACAGCTGTAGGAACTGTCGTTTATGCCTGTGGTTGCAGGTGCGACCTACCAGGGTTGTACTTTTTTGCAGTGCTGGTTGCACCCGTAGACGCTAGACGGTTGCACGTCCTGGCAAAAGGCGTCGAAACGCCTGTAATAACAATGACACCGTGTCTTTTTGAAGAATAAAAAAGTAATGGCACGCGGCTTGCTCTGAGCTTTCAGTGAAAAGTTTGAATGCAAGTTGTCGTGCCAAAAATCAAAAATATCGGAGCACCACTCATGTCCCAGACGTTTTACAAGAAAGGTTTTCTGGCCCTCGCCGTTGCTGCGGCGCTGGGTGTTTCTACGTTTGTTCAAGCTGATGTGAAAATTGGTGTGGCAGGCCCGATGACGGGTGCCAACGCCGCTTTCGGTGAGCAGTACATGAAGGGTGCCCAGGCGGCAGCCGACGTTATCAACAAGGCCGGCGGCATCAACGGCGAGCAGATCAAGCTGGTAGCGGGCGATGACGCCTGTGAACCCAAGCAGGCCGTGGCCGTGGCCAACCGCCTGGCCGACCAGGACAAGGTGATCGGCGTGGTCGGGCACTTCTGCTCCTCCAACACCATCCCGGCGTCTGAGGTTTACGACGAAGCGGGCATCATCGCCATCACCCCAGGCTCCACCAACCCACAAGTGACCGAACGCGGCCTGGGCGCCATGTTCCGTATGTGCGGGCGTGACGACCAGCAAGGCATCGTCGCCGGCGACTACATCGTCGACGTGCTCAAGGGCAAGAAAGTCGCGGTGATCAACGACAAGGACACCTACGGCAAAGGCCTGGCCGACGCCACCGCCGCCCAGTTGACCAAGCGCGGCGTCAAGCCGGTGCTGGAAGAGGGCCTGACCCGAGGTGAGAAAGACTTCAGCGCCCTGGTTACCAAGATCCGTTCCCTGGGCGCTGACGTCGTGTACTTCGGCGGCCTGCATCCGGAAGCCGGCCCACTGGTGCGCCAGATCCGCGAAGCGGGCTTGAAAGACGTCAAGTTCATGTCCGATGACGGCGTGGTCACCGACGAGTTGGTAGCCACCGCCGGCGGCGCGCAGTACGTCGATGGCGTGTACATGACCTTCGGCGCCGACCCACGCCTGCTGCCGGACAGCAAGACGGTCGTGGAAGAGTTCCGCAAGAACGGCACCGAGCCTGAAGGCTACACCCTGTACGCCTACGCCTCGATCCAGGCCCTGGCCGCCGGCTTCAACGGTGCCAAGTCCAACAAGGGCGAAGACGCTGCCAAGTGGCTCAAGGCCAACCCGGTTAAAACCGTCATGGGCGAAAAAGCCTGGGATGCCAAGGGCGACCTGAAAGTCTCTGACTACGTGGTTTACCAGTGGGACAAAGACGGCAAATACCATCAGTTGGAAAAGCAGAAGTAAGTACAAGCACCACGGCCCTAAGGTTAGGGGGGGCTTGTTGTGGCGAGGGAGCTTGCTCCCGCTGGAGTGCGTAGCACTCCCAACCGCTTACCGAAATACATCTGATGTATCTCGATTGCCCAGTTTGGGGCTGCTTCGCAGCCCAGCGGGAGCAAGCTCCCTCGCCACATAAGCCAGCTCCCACAGAGGGCCTGGTTGCCTGCTCTATTGCAACAAACCTGTCTTTTCCTCCAGAAGCGCCGCACACCCACAGGTGTGCAGGTGCTCACCGCGTGAGATTGCGTTATGGATGGTATTTTCCTGCAGCAACTGGTCAACGGCCTGACCCTCGGGTCGGTCTATGGCCTGATCGCCATCGGCTACACAATGGTCTATGGCATCATTGGCATGATCAACTTCGCCCACGGCGAGGTTTATATGATTTCCGCTTACCTCGCGGCGATCAGTCTGGCACTGCTGGCTTACTTCGGCATCGAATCCTTCCCTCTGCTCATTCTCGGTACTTTGATCTTCACCGTAGTCGTCACCGGCGTGTACGGTTGGGTGATTGAGCGTGTCGCCTACAAACCCTTGCGTAACTCCACCCGCCTGGCACCGCTGATCAGCGCCATCGGTATCTCGCTGATCCTGCAGAACTACGCGCAGATCGCCCAGGGCGCCAAGCAACAAGGCATTCCCACCCTGCTGGCCGGCGCCTGGCGCGTCGATATCGGCACCGGGTTCGTGCAACTGACCTACACCAAAGTGTTCATCCTGGTCGCCGCTTTTGCCGGCATGGCCTTGCTCACCTACATCATCAAATACACCAAGCTCGGCCGCATGTGCCGTGCTACCCAGCAAGACCGCAAGATGGCCTCGATCCTGGGCATCAACACCGACCGCGTGATCTCCTACGTGTTTGTCATCGGTGCCGCCATGGCCGCCCTGGCCGGCGTGCTGATCACCCTCAATTACGGCACCTTCGACTTCTATGCCGGCTTCATCATCGGCATCAAGGCGTTTACCGCAGCGGTACTCGGCGGCATCGGCTCCCTGCCTGGGGCGATGCTGGGCGGGATCATCCTCGGTATCTCCGAGTCGCTGTTCTCGGGGTTGATCAACTCTGACTACAAAGACGTGTTCAGTTTCTCCCTGCTGGTGGTGATTCTGATTTTCCGTCCCCAGGGCCTGCTTGGTCGCCCACTTGTGGCGAAGGTGTAAACATGTCTGCTGCCAAATCCATTGATATCAAGAAAAGTGTGGTCGATACGGTCCTCGCGGGGCTGATTTCGCTGATCGTGTTCGGCCCGATTGTCGGCGTGGTGCTCGACGGCTACAGCTTCAACCTGGAACCTGCGCGGGTTGCCGTGCTGGTCGCCATCGTGATGGCCGGGCGCTTTGCCCTCAGCCTGTTCCTGCAAACACCCAAGGGCGTGAAGATCCTGCAGGGGTTCGAGAGCAGCGGCTCCGGCGTGCACGTGCTGCCACCGGATTACAAGTCGCGGCTGCGCTGGATCATCCCGGCGCTGATCGTGATCGCCATCGTGTTCCCGATCTTTGCCAACAAGTACCTGCTCACCGTGGTGATCCTCGGGCTGATCTACGTATTGCTCGGCCTGGGGCTGAACATCGTGGTGGGCCTGGCGGGCCTGCTCGACCTGGGTTACGTGGCGTTCTATGCCATCGGTGCCTACGGCCTGGCGCTGGGTTATCAATACCTGGGCCTGGGCTTCTGGACGGTGCTACCACTGGCGGCCATCGCGGCGGCGTTGGCGGGGTGCATACTCGGCTTCCCGGTGCTGCGAATGCACGGTGACTACCTGGCCATCGTGACCCTGGGTTTTGGTGAAATCATACGCCTGGTGCTCAACAACTGGCTGTCGTTCACCGGCGGCCCGAACGGGATGCCGGTGCCGTCACCGACCTTCCTGGGCCTGGAGTTCGGCAAGCGTGCGAAGGATGGCGGCATTCCGTTTCACGAGTTTTTCGGCATCGATTACAACCCCAACATCAAGTTCATGTTCATCTACATCGTGCTGTTTCTGGTGGTGCTGGCCGTGCTGTACATCAAGCATCGCCTGACGCGCATGCCGGTCGGTCGCGCCTGGGAAGCCCTGCGCGAAGATGAAATCGCCTGCCGTTCCATGGGCCTGAACCATGTGCTGGTCAAACTCTCAGCCTTCACCATCGGCGCGTCCACCGCCGGTTTGGCCGGGGTGTTCTTTGCCAGCTACCAGGGCTTCGTCAACCCGTCGTCGTTTACCTTCTTCGAGTCGGCGTTGATCCTCGCCATTGTGGTATTGGGCGGCATGGGCTCGACGGTTGGCGTGGTGATCGCAGCGTTCGTGTTGACCGTGGCGCCGGAACTGCTGCGTAGTTTTTCCGAGTACCGCGTGCTGCTGTTTGGGGTGTTGATGGTGGTGATGATGATCTGGCGACCGCGTGGCTTGATTCGGATTAGCCGTACCGGTGTGACGCCACGCAAAGGGGTAGCGCCATGAGCAAGGAAGTCGTGCTGTCCGTCGAACACCTGATGATGCACTTCGGTGGTATCAAAGCCTTGAGCGATGTAAGCCTCAAGGTTGAACGCAACTCGATCTTCGCCCTGATCGGCCCCAACGGCGCCGGCAAGACCACGGTGTTCAACTGCCTCACCGGCTTCTACAAAGCCAGTGGCGGCAAGATCGAGCTCAACGTGCGCGGCAAGCAAACCAACGTGATCCAACTGCTCGGCGAGCGCTTTGAGGCCACCGACTTCGTGTCGCCCAAAAGCTTCCTCAGCCGCGTGTACTACAAGATGTTCGGCGGCACCCACCTGGTAAACCGTGCCGGGCTGGCTCGCACCTTTCAGAACATTCGCCTGTTCAAGGAAATGTCGGTGCTGGAAAACCTGCTGGTGGCCCAGCACATGTGGGTCAACCGCAACATGCTTGCCGGCATCCTCAACACCAAGGGCTACCGCAAGGCCGAAAGCGATGCGCTGGACTGCGCGTTCTACTGGCTGGAAGTGGTCGACCTGGTGGACTGCGCCAACCGTCTGGCCGGCGAGCTCTCCTACGGCCAGCAGCGCCGCCTGGAGATCGCCCGCGCCATGTGCACGCGGCCGCAGATCATCTGCCTGGACGAACCGGCAGCCGGCCTCAACCCGCAGGAAACCGAAGCCCTCAGCGCGATGATTCGCCTGCTGCGCGACGAACACGACCTTACGGTGGTGCTGATCGAACACGACATGGGCATGGTGATGAGTATTTCCGACCACATTGTGGTGCTGGACCACGGCAACGTGATCGCCGAAGGCGGCCCGGATGCGATCCGCAACGACCCGAAAGTGATCGCCGCCTACCTGGGCGCGGACGAAGAGGAGCTGGTATGAGCGCACCTATCCTCGAAATGAAGGACCTGGACGTGTTCTACGGCCCGATCCAGGCCCTGAAAAAAGTCTCGCTGCACATCAACGAAGGCGAAACCGTCAGCCTGATCGGCTCCAATGGCGCGGGTAAGTCCACGTTGCTGATGTCGATCTTCGGTCAGCCTCGGGCCGAGTCGGGGCAGATCCTCTACAACGGCGTCGACATTACCCACAAGTCGTCCCACTACATCGCTTCCAACGGCATTGCGCAGTCGCCGGAAGGGCGGCGGGTGTTCCCCGACATGACCGTCGAGGAAAACCTGCTGATGGGCACCATCCCCATTGGCGACAAGTTCGCCAGCGAGGACATGCAACGCATGTTCGAGCTGTTCCCCAGGCTCAAGGAGCGACGCAACCAGCGGGCGATGACCATGTCCGGTGGTGAGCAACAAATGCTCGCCATCGCACGTGCGCTGATGAGCCGGCCCAAGCTGTTGTTGCTCGATGAGCCAAGCCTGGGGTTGGCGCCGATTGTGGTGAAGCAGATCTTTTCCACCCTGCGCGAGCTGGCGTCCACCGGTATGACCATCTTCCTGGTGGAGCAGAACGCCAACCATGCGCTGCGCTTGTCGGATCGGGCGTATGTGATGGTCAATGGTGAGATTCGCCTGACCGGCACCGGCAAGGAGTTGCTGGTGAACGAGGACGTGCGTAACGCCTACCTGGGCGGTCACTGACCTAAGATCCAGGCGCATCAACCCTGTGGGAACCGGGCCTTATGTGGGAGCCGGGCTTGCCCGCGATAGCATCACCTCGGTCTAGCTGACATACCCAGGTGGCCGCATCGCAGGCAAGCCAGCTCCCACCCAAAGCCGGTTCCCACATTTGTTTTTGCGGTGTCAACAAGCCCTCCACCAAATTGTGGAAAACAAATCCAGCCCACCTCAAAAGCGCGACATATAGCCGCCGCAAATCCCTGTTTTGTCACAGTTTTGACTTGTCCCCATCCACTGTGGAACCGGCTGTGGGTAACGTGGGAGTAGCTGGCTGAAAGCCTTTAACCACGTGGCTTGTAGCGTGTTGGTTGTTTTTCGATCAGGGTGTTTTTCGCGACCGTATCAAGGGTTTGTCAACCTGTTTAAAGACACAGGTATATGAACGAAATAAGTCCTTTCAGCCTGTGGATAAGTCTGTGACTAAACTCTGGAAAGACTTGCGCAGGGGCCGGAATGACTGGCCTGGAGCCATCGTTGTGTTTTTCCGCCTTTGTCAGCGGCTACATAGGCGCTCGCCCAGGTCAAGCAAAAAACTTTATAAAATCGCCTGCAACCCTTGTACACAGCGGCTTTGAGCCGTTTGCACTTGCCCCCAAAGACTGTGGGCGCAGTTGTGGATAACCTGCGCGCATATGGCTGCAAGCTACGGTTTATAAGGCTTTGCGAGGATTGGTTAAAAAGTGATCAGCCAAGCATGCGTGTGTGTGCACAGCGGTTGCCGCAAACGCGGCGTAAGGGCATTCTGCTGGCTGTTTTTTTCCCGATGCCCGCAAGGAGAACCCCATGTCTGACACGCTGTTTATCACTGGCGCTACTTCAGGTTTCGGCGAAGCCTGTGCCCGTCGCTTTGCCGAGGCCGGTTGGAAACTGGTGCTCACTGGTCGTCGTGCCGAGCGCTTGAACGCCTTGGCCGAAGAGCTTTCCAAGCAGACCGAAGTGCATGGCCTGGTGGTGGATGTGCGCGACCGCAAAGGCATGGAGGAGGCCATCGCCAACCTGCCGGCGTCGTTCGCCACGCTGCGCGGCCTGATCAACAACGCCGGCCTGGCCGTGGGCACCGACCCTGCGCCCAAGTGCGACCTCGACGATTGGGAAACCATGGTCGATACCAACATCAAGGGCCTGCTGACCACCACTAACCTGCTGTTGCCGCGCCTGATTGCCCATGGCCGCGGTGCCGGGATCATCAACCTGGGTTCCATCGCCGGTAACTACCCGTACCCGGGCAGCCACGTATACGGCGGTTCCAAGGCGTTCGTGAAGCAGTTTTCGCTGAACCTGCGCTGCGACTTGCAAGGCACCGGCGTGCGTGTGACCAATATCGAGCCGGGCTTGTGTGAAAGCGAGTTCTCCCTTGTGCGCTTCGGCGGTGACCAGGCGCGTTATGACGCCACCTACGCAGGTGCCGAGCCGATCCAGCCGCAGGACATTGCCGATACGATTTTCTGGGTGATGAACACCCCGGCCCACGTGAACATCAACCGCCTGGAGCTGATGCCGGTGAGCCAGACCTGGGCTGGGTTTGCGATTGAGCGTGGGGCCAAAGGCTAAGACCGCGTCGCTGCCATCGCAGGCAAGCCAGCTCCCACATTTGACGGTATTCACACATCCAAGTGTGGGAGGGGGCTTGCCTGCGATGGCGGCAAATCGGCCAAAATGCGGCATAAGGTACACTGCCCGCCTGAAAACCCCACCGCACCCAGCGGTTTAAAGGTTTTGACAGGAGGCAATGTGAGTAACCGAGGTGAGCAGGCACTGCTCAAACAATCGACTATCCTGATGTTCGCAGTCGCGATCGCCGGGATTGTCACGGGTGTGATATCCGGCGCCCAATCCATTCTGTTCGACGGCTTTTTTTCGCTGATCGCCACCGCCATCAAGGTGTTGATGCTGATCACGGCCAAGCTGATCGCCAAGAAAAGCAACGAGCGTTTCCAGTTCGGCTATTGGCACCTGGAGCCAATGGTGCTGTTGATCGAAGGCAGTTTCCTGCTGCTGATCGCCATCTACGCGTTCCTCAATGGCGTGTTCGGCATTATCAATGGCGGGCGCGAAATCGAGTTGGGGCTGGTGATCATTTATGCGGCGGTGTTTACCGTCGTGGAGTTCGCCTACTTCTTCTATGTGCGCTACCGCAATCGCACACTCAAATCGTCATTGATCCAGTTCGACAACATCAGTTGGCTGGTGGACGCGATGCTGTCGGTGGGCTTGCTGATCAGCTTCCTGGCCGCGCTGTTGCTCAAGTCCCAGGGCTATGGCGAGTGGGCGGTCTACGTGGACCCGTTGATCCTGATCCTGCTGGCCCTGAGCATGCTGGCGCCGGCCTTCAAGATCCTGCGCCCGGCGCTGCGCGAAGTGTTGGGGATCGCGCCGGATCACTTGGACGACAAGGTCCGCGAAGTGATGGACGCGGCTCAGGCCAAGCATGGTTTCGACGACTACGTGTCCTATGTGCAGAAGCACGGGCGTGCACGGTTTATCGAGATTCATGTGGTGCTGCCAGCGGATTACCCGGTGGATAACGTCGCCACCCTCGATGGGCTGCGTGAAGAGATATCCACAGGGCTGGGGGCGGCGGATGCGGCGCGGTGGTTGACGATCAGTTTTACCGGTGACCGCAAGTGGATTGCCTAAAGTCTGTTAGAGCGAGGTGAGGCTATCGCAGGCAAGCCAGCTCCCACATTTAAATGTGCGAACACTATCAACTGTGGGAGCTGGCTTGCCTGCGATGAGGCCCTGCAGGTCAGCCCAGATGCCGAACCAAACCCTGATAGCAAGTCGCCAAATGATAAGGCGTAGTCGAAGGCATATCCCGTCGGCTCACCTTACCCTCGGCATCCAGGCATTCATGCCAACCCTTGGCATGCAAAAAGCGCTGTTGCAGCGCCTGCAACTGACGCTGCAGCACCGCTTCGCTGCCTGGCCGCAAGGTCAGTGCCCGTAGGTACTCCGCCTGCGCCCAGATCCGTTGGGTACCGTCGCGCACCGTGCCATCCAGCGCGAGCATGCCGCTGACCGCCCCGCTTAACTTATCCACACCCTTTTGCTCGGCATAGGCAAATGCCCGTGTCAGCGAGCCATGCAGCGCGGTGCCGCGCAGCACAGCTGAAGACTCGAGCAAAAAGAACCATTCGAACTGGTGCCCCGGCTCAAACCAGTTATCCACAGCGCCCACAGGTTTTTCCATCATCACGCCGTGCTTGCGGTCGATGAAGCGTTGCTGCATGGCCGTCGCCAGTGCCAGCAGGGCCGCTTGTACCTGGGCGTCCTCACGCACCGCGAGGGTGGCGAGGAAGCCTTCAGCCAGGTGCATCAACGGGTTTTGCAACGGGCCGGAGTCGAGCGAGGCCCAGTTGCGCTCCAGTACGGCCTCGTACAAGCCGTCACCGGTGGCAAAGCGTTGGGCGACGACTTCCAGGGCAGCGTTGAGCACCGATTCCACCAACGGCTCACGCACCTTGGCCCAGTAATGGGCGCAGGCAAAGATAATGAAGGCGTGGGTGTAGAGGTCTTTGCGCTTGTCCAGCGGCTGGCCGGCGGGGTCGATGCTGTAGAACCAGCCACCGTGTTCGGCATCATGAAAGTGCCGTTGCAGGGAGCGAAACAGCGCCGCCGCACGTTCTTCGGCGAACGCCGCGCCGGGTTCGCCGATCAGGCTGGCGAACAGGTACAACTGCCGGGCGCAGGCCATGGCGCGATAGCGCTGGGGGGGCAGTGGCTGGTGGTCGGCGTCCAGGGCCTCAAAGGGCAGTGCCAGGTCGGCATTCCAGCCCGGGCCTTGCCAGAGAGGCACGATCAGGTCATGGAAGTGCGTGAGCACAGGCGTCAGGGAAGAGGGGGAAGCGATGGGCATTGGCTGGCGTCGTCACGGCAGGGGTGTAGGCGCGCATGGTAGCAGGCTGATCGTTCCCACGCTCTGCGTGGGAATGCATTTTATGACGCTCTGCATCATGCTTTGGGACGCAGAGCGTCCTCGGCTGCGTTCCCACGCGGAGCGTGGGAACGATCTTTTCCTCAGCCCGCCAACAACCACACCCCAGTCGCCGCCGAAGCCGCCCCGGCCACGCGCACCAAGGGTGCCGCAGTTGCCGGCAAAAAGCGCACCACTGCATAACCGGCTGCATGCAACACGGCAGTCGCCCCCACAAACCCAGCGGCATACGCCCAAGGGCTGGTCATATCCGGCAGTTCCAGGCCATGGGCCACGCCGTGAAACAGCGCAAACAACGCCGTGGCGCCCACGGCCACGAACAGTGGCGGCCGCACCGCCAACGCTACCGCCAGGCCCAAGGCCAGCACCGATGCAGCAATCCCGCTTTCCAGCGCCGGCAATTGCAGCCCTTCGAAACCCAACACCCCGCCGATCAGCATGGTGCCGACAAAGGTGCATGGCAGCGCCCAGCGCGCGGCGCCTTTTTGTTGGGCCGCCCAGAGGCCTACCGCAAGCATGGCCAGCAAGTGATCGAGGCCGCCCAGGGGATGGCTGATACCGGCCACCAGGCCATTGTCGCCATGGCCAGGATGGGCGAAGGCCAGGGCAGGCGCGAGCAGCAGCACGGCGGCGGCGAAAAGTCTGTTGAGTCTCATGGACAGGTTCCTTATGGGTTGATCAGGCGGCGGTCAGCAGGCCCTGGCGTTCGATGAAGGCGACGATGTCGTCCAGGCCGACCCCGGTTTTCTGGTTGCTGAACACAAAGGGTTTGCCGTTGCGCATGCGTTGAGTGTCGCTGTTCATCAGGTCCAGCGACGCGCCGACCAGCGGGGCCAGGTCGATTTTGTTGATCACCAGCAGGTCGGATTTGCAAATACCAGGCCCGCCCTTGCGCGGCAGCTTGTCGCCCGCAGACACATCGATCACATAGATGGTCAGGTCCGACAGTTCCGGGCTGAAGGTGGCCGACAGGTTGTCGCCGCCGGACTCCACCAGAATCAGGTCCAGGCCCGGAAAACGGCGGTTGAGTTGGTCCACGGCCTCCAGGTTGATCGAGGCGTCTTCGCGAATCGCGGTGTGCGGGCAGCCACCGGTTTCCACGCCGATGATGCGCTCCGGCGCCAGGGCCTGGTTACGCACCAGGAAGTCGGCGTCTTCGCGGGTATAGATATCGTTGGTCACCACCGCCAGGTTGTAGCGATCGCGCAGCGCCAGGCACAGGGCCAGGGTCAGGGCGGTCTTGCCCGAGCCTACAGGGCCGCCGATACCTACGCGCAGGGGTTGTGTGTTCATGTGCTTCTCCAGAATCAGGAACGGAACAGGCGGCTGTACTGGCGCTCGTGGGCCATGCACGCCAGGGACAGGCCAAAAGCAGCGCTGCCCAAATGGTTAGGGTTAATGCGCTCGGCATCCTGCTGGGCTTGTTGCAGCAGCGGCAGCAGTTCACTGGTTAGACGCTGGGCGGCTTGCTGGCCCAGTGGCAGGGTTTTCATCAGCACGGCCAATTGGTTTTCCAGCCAGCTCCACAGCCAGGCGGCGAGGGCGTCGTCGGCGTTGATGTGCCAGGCGCGCGCGGCCAAGGCCCAGCCAAGGGCCAGGTGCGGTTCGTCGCGTTGAGCGAGAAAGTCACGGGCGCTGTCGTCCAGTTCCGGCAAGCCGCTGAGCAACTGTTGCAGGGAGTAGCCCATCTGGCGGCTTTCCTGATGCAGCTCCCGGGTCTCACGGCTGGCGCGATGCTCGTCGCACCACTGCGCCAGTTGTGCCCAGTCCTGCTCAGCAGCGGCGCGGCAATGGGCGAGCAACAGCGGCGCTTCGAAACGCGCCAGGTTGAGCAGCAACTGGTCACTGATCCAGCGTCGGGCGCTCGCGGCATCCTGCACGCGGCCGTTGTCCACCGCCATTTCCAGGCCCTGGGAATAGCTGTAGCCGCCAATCGGCAATTGCGGACTGGCCAGGCGTAGAAGCGCCCAGGCTGGGTTCATAGACGCACGCCGAACTGATGCAGCTTGGGCGCGTAGTTGAAGTCTTCATCACCATGCCGTGAATGATGATGGCCGCCGCCATAGGCGCCGTGCTCGGGTTGAAACGGCGCCTCGAGGGTCTGCGCATCGGCACCCAGTTGTTCGAGCATGGCCTTGAGCACGTAGTCATCGAGCAGGCGCAGCCAGCCGTCACCGACTTGCAGGGCCACATGGCGGTTGCCCAGGTGATAGGCGGCACGGGTGAGCTCGAAGGCGTTGCGGCAGGTGACGTGCAGCAGTTGTTCAGGGCGGGCGCACACCCGTACGACGCGTCCGTCTTCTGCCTGCAGGAATTCACCATCGTGCAAGGGCGGCTGGCCCCGCTCCAAAAACAGGCCGACGTCTTCACCGTCAGCACTGAAACAGCGCAGGCGACTTTTGCTGCGGGCTTCGAAGTTGAGCAGCAACTCGGCGGCCCAGAGGGCTTGGGGGGCGATTCGGCGGTGTATCACCAGCATCAGAGAGCTTCCAACTGTGAGCGATGAAAGACCTAGAGCAAGGGGCTTGCCAATCACGGAATTGAGTCGGAATTCCCTGTAGTCAGGCAGGCATGCTGCTCAATAGGGCGTAGGACGATTCGGTGTGTGTATCAATTTGGTGCGTGTCGATGTTTATAGCACCGGCGAAGGGCGTTTTGCGTTGACGGTTGTGCTCAGCTTGATGAAATTTCTTTCATCTTTTTCTCTGCAGGTATTTTTTAGGATTTTTCCTACGATTCATCAGGATTTGGAGCTCATGACATTACTTGCGGGTTCTTTAGGCTATGCGCCGTGTTTAATCCACCGCGACGTTCATCATGCTTCGATCAATTTTTTGTGTATGCCTTGTCAGCCTGACCTGCTTTATTTCATCGGCAAAGGCCACTTTCCAACCCCGCGCCACCTTCAGCTCTTCGCTGCAAAGCATCAAGCCGGCCTCTATCGACGATGTCATTGACCGCGCCCATGAGTTGCTGGGTACGCCCTATAAGTGGGGCGGCACGTCGGCAGAGCAGGGCTTCGATTGCAGTAGCTTCCTGGTTTACTTGTTCAAGACCCAAGCCAATATCCAGCTACCCCGCACCACTGCCGCCATGCACCGTTCATCGGCGGCGACCATCAAACGCAGTGCTTTAAAGCCAGGGGATGCAGTGTTTTTCAAAGGCAACGGGCGGGGCCAGGTCAGCCATGTCGGCCTTTATATCGGCCAGGGCAAATTCATCCATTCGCCGCGCACCGGCAAAACCATCCGTATCGATTCATTGAGCAATAGCTACTGGAACAAGCACTACACCACCGCCAAACGGTTCCACACGGCGGGTTGATTGACTTACTCGGTGCTGCCCAGCCCTTGCCAATGTTTGAGGCCAATAAAGATAAAACGCAGTTGCTGGGTGATTTTCGCCTGGGGCGTAAGGTGGGCCGGCAAGGCGTGGGCCGGTGGGTCGATGATATCGGGCAGGGTGGCGAACACACTCTTGACGATCAGGTCGGCCATCACATGCAAACCTTCGGCATCCAAGTGCTGAAGTTTGGGCATCAGTGTCAGGTCGGCGGCCAGGTCGCGAGTGATGTCTTCGCGCAGGGCGGCGATGGCTTGGCGCACGGCCAGGCAGCCGCCGTACTGTTCGCGAGCCAGGAACAGGAACTGAGAGCGGTTAGCCGAAACCACATCGAGAAAGATGCGCACCGAGGCATCAATGATGCCGCCCATCACGAATTCGTTGTGGCGCACCAGGCGGATCGTGGCGCGAAAGGTCTGGCCGACCTCGCTTACCAGTACCAGCCCAAGTTGGTCCATGTCGGCGAAATGGCGATAGAAACCGGTGGGCACGATACCCGCAGTCTTGGCGACTTCGCGCAAACTCAGGCTGCCAAACCCGCGGCCACACTCCATCAGATGGCGGGCTGCGTCCATCAGGGCGAGGCGGGTCTGTTGCTTCTGTTCGGCGCGGGGCAGCATGAGCGGATGAGCTTTGTCGGCAAGTACAGCGACGCACTCTAGCAAAAGCGCTTTGCCGGCGTCGAACTTGGCAGGGGCGGGGCGTGACGCGTTCTATATAAAAGCAAAAGCCCGATCGGCAGATCGGGCTTTTTTCTGGGCCACCACAGGCTTAGCTCTGTGCTTGATGCAGTTCTTGCAGACGGTCGGCACCGCCTTCAGCAACGCCTTCGGTGTAGGCGCGTTTGTTGGCTTGTTCAGCACCGCCTTCGACCAGACCTTTCTCTTGCAGGCGGTTGTAACCATTTTCAGCTACGGCGCCTTTGGCGTAATCACGGTTTTCGTCTTCTTGCGAACCGCTGCGAGCCACGGTTTGGCTGGTTTGCACGGCTTGAGCTTTGTTCTGCGGGGTGGCCTGTTCGGCAGCTGGCAGGGCAAAAGCGCTGGAAGCCAGGACAGATAACAGAACGGTAGCGAGTAATTGGCGTTTCATGTTGGTTGCTCCTAGGGAGGGCGATAAAGTGGGTACAGGGCTAATGTTACCCTTGATAAGTCGATATAAAAGTTCATAAACACAATGGTAATAATCAACAGAATTGATTGTTCTCGCCGGAGGCTCTAGATCGAGCCTCTCAAGCCCGCGGCTTTGCACCGATGTGGGTATTTTCGACACGAACCTGGGTAACAATGGTGCGTCGTCGATGGGGAAAATTGTCTGGTTGATCAGGAAAATCGCTTTTTTCGGCTAAATCCGCCGTTGCGTTAAACCCCCAGGCACTTTGCCAGTCGTAGTCCTATAAGCTGTTTAAAAGGCTGTTGCCCAGCCAGTCGTATTCAGGAGCCCTGTGCAATGACGCGCACTCGTAAAATTCTCGCTTGGAGCTGCGCCAGCTTCGTTCTGTTAATGGCCATCGTGGTACTGGTGTTGGTGTTCTTCGACTGGAACCGCATCAAGCCGCCCCTCAATGCCAAGGTCTCCGAAGAACTGCATCGTCCGTTCGCCATCAACGGCAACCTCGCAGTGGTGTGGCAGCGTGAGCCTGATGAAGGCGGCTGGCGCGCCTGGGTGCCGTGGCCCCATGTGATTGCCGAAGACCTGACCCTGGGTAACCCCGATTGGTCGCAACAACCGCAGATGGTCACGCTCAAGAAGGTTGAGCTGCGCATTTCGCCCCTGGCCTTGCTGGTGCAGCGTGTGGTGATCCCCCGCATCGACCTCACCGAACCCAGTGCCCAGTTGCAGCGCCTGGCGGATGGCCGCGCCAACTGGACGTTCAAGTTCGACCCCAAGGACCCCAACGCCGAACCGTCCAACTGGGTGGTGGATATTGGCGCCATCGGCTTCGACAAAGGCCATGTGACCCTTGACGATCAAAGCCTCAAGACCCAGCTGGATGTGATCATCGACCCGCTGGGCAAGCCGATCCCCTTCGGTGAAATCGTCGGCGACGCCGATGCCAAAAAGGCCCTGGAAAAAGGCTCGGCGCCTCAGGACTACGCGTTCGGCCTCAAGGTCAAAGGCCAATATCATGGTCAGAAGCTCGCGGGCACGGGCAAGATCGGTGGCTTGCTGGCCTTGCAGGACGCGGCCAAGCCGTTCCCGCTGCAAGCCCAGGTCAAGATCGCGGACACCAGCATCGCCCTGGCCGGCACCCTGACCGACCCGCTGAACCTCGGCGCCCTGGACCTGCGCCTGAAGCTTTCAGGCAGCAGTCTGGGCAACCTGTATCCGCTGACCGGCGTGACCCTGCCGGATTCGCCGGCCTATTCCACCGACGGCCACCTGATAGCCAAACTGCATGAGCCCAGCGGCGCCTCCTTCCGCTACGAGAACTTCAACGGCAAGATCGGCAACAGCGACATCCACGGCGACCTGGCCTATGTGGCCAGCCAGCCACGCCCCAAGCTCAGTGGCGCGCTGGTGTCCAACCAACTGCTGATGGATGACCTGGCGCCTTTGATTGGCGCGGACTCCAACGCCAAGCAAAAAGCCCGTGGCGGTGAAAGCAAGCAACCGGCGACCAAAGTGCTGCCGGTTGAGGAGTTCCGCACCGAGCGTTGGCGCGATATGGATGCCGACGTCGAGTTCACCGGCAAGCGCATCGTGCACAGCGCCGATTTGCCCTTTACCGATCTTTATACGCACCTGGTGCTCAACGACGGCCAACTGAGCCTCGAACCCCTGCGTTTTGGCGTGGCCGGTGGCAAGCTCGATGCGCAGATTCGTTTGAACGGCCGCACCACCCCGATGGAAGGCCGCGCCAAACTCACGGCGCGTAACTTCAAGCTCAAGCAGTTGTTTCCGACTTTCGAACCGATGAAAACCAGCTTCGGTGAACTCAACGGCGATGCCGATATTACCGGGCGCGGTAACTCGGTGGCGGCACTGTTGGGCACATCCAACGGTGACCTGAAGATGCTCATCAACGATGGTGCCATCAGCCGAAGCCTGATGGAAATCGCCGGGCTCAACGTGGGCAACTACGTGGTCGGCCGCCTGTTCGGCGACGAGGAAGTGAAAATCAACTGCGCGGCGGCGGACTTCGGCATCAAGACGGGCCTGGCGACCACACGGTTGTTTGTGTTCGATACCGAGAACGCGATCATCTACATCGACGGCACCGCGAATATGGCCACCGAGCAACTGGACCTGACCATCACGCCGGAATCCAAGGGCTTTCGCCTGTTTTCCCTGCGTTCACCGCTGTACGTCAATGGACCTTTCATCAAGCCCAATGCTGGGGTGAAAGCCATTCCGTTGGCGCTACGTGGTGCAGGCATGGTCGCCCTGGGCGTGATCGCCGGGCCGGCCGCCGGCTTGCTCGCCTTGGTTGCCCCAAGCGGTGGCGAGCCCAATGAGTGCGCACCGTTGCTGCAACAGATGAAGGAAGGCAAGGCGCCCAAGACCGTGAAGTAATTGTGGGAGCGGGCTTGCCCGCGATAGCGGGGTATCAGTCAATGATTTATCAACTGATCCAACGCTATCGCGAGCAAGCCCGCTCCCACAGGGGGATGTTGCGGTGTTAGTTATTACAGATCCTGCAGAATATCCGCCATATCGTCCGCGTGTTCTTCTTCCTGAGCCAGGATGTCTTCGAAGATGCGGCGGGTAGTCGGGTCTTTGTCACCGATGTACTGGATGATCTCGCGGTAGCTGTCTACTGCGATCCGCTCGGCCACCAGGTCTTCGTAGACCATTTCCTTCAAGGTGTTACCCGCCACGTATTGCGCATGGGAGTTTTTCGACAGCAGGTCGGGGTTGAACTCCGGCTCGCCGCCCAGTTGCACGATACGCTCGGCCAGTTTGTCAGCGTGCTCGGCTTCCTGGGTCGCATGTTCCAGGAACTCATCGGCAGCCACGCTGGCCTTGAGGCCGTTGGCCATGAAGTAGTGACGCTTGTAGCGCAACACGCAGACCAGTTCAGTGGCCAGCGACTCGTTGAGCAGTCGGATGATTTCCTGACGGTCGGCGTCGTAGCCTTCGGTCACGGCACCGTTTTCGACGTTCTGGCGGGCGCGGCTGCGCAGGGTCGCAACGTCAGTCAGTTGTGCTTGAGTCATTTCAATCTCCTGGGGCTAATCCGGTTGTACGCCACGCTCTGCCGGCGTGATCGCTATTGGTTGTGAGTCCCGGGCCAGGCGAAAAGTTTTATCGGATTTAACAGGATGTGTCCTGAGGGCGTCTGACCGGTGTGGTCCAGCGCTCCGACAGGATCACTCCACCCAGGGTCAGCAAGCCACCCACCAGGTGATACCGCGCCAACTCTTCCTTCAACACCACCGCCGCAATCAGCGCGGTAATCAAAGGCAGCAGGTTGAAAAACAGTGTGGTACGGCTTGGCCCCAGGGTCTTGACCGAGTGCATCCACGCCAGCGGTGCCAGCATCGAAGCCAGCAGGCAGGCATATAGCACCAGCGGAATATTCGCCCAGCCCAAACCGGCCTTGGCCGAGAACAGATACAGCGGCAGCAGCACCATCACCGCGACCAGCACCTGCAAATACAGCAGCACCAACGGCGGCAGGCGCAGCTGCCATTTTTTCAGCAGGGTGCTGTAGACCGCATAAGCCAATGTTGCCACCAGCATCATGCCGTCGCCCAGGTTGACCCCATGTTGCAGCAACGCGCCCAGGCTGCCGGCCGACACCACCACGACCACGCCTGCGAACGACAGCACCGCGCCGGTCAGCGCACCGAAGGTCAGGCGTTGGCCAAGGCTGATGATCGCGGCGGTCAGCGCCATCAACGGCATCAGAGACAGGATGATGCCCATATTGGTGGCGCTGGTCAGCGTTGCGGCGTAATAGGCCAGGCTCTGATACACCGCCATGCCGAGCACGCCGAGGATAAAGATCTTGCCCAGGTTGGGACGGATCTGCGGCCAGTGGGCGACCACCGGTTTGAGCATGAACGGCGTGAACAGCAACGCAGCGAACAGCCAGCGGTAGAAGCCGATTTCAGCCGGGAAGATCGAGCCCACGGCCAATTTGTTGACCACGGTGTTGCCGGCCCAGATAAAGATAGCCAGCAGCGGATACGCGTATTGCATTGAAAAGAAACCCAGTGTGTTGACGAGGCAGGATTATCCTCTGTCTGGATCGAAGCCTATACTGCGATCCAGACAACTGAGCGTTGAATCCAGACAATATGTCCCGACACACCGTACGCCTGCCCGATTTCGCCCGCCTGCCAAGCCCGGTGTACTTTCGGTATTCCGATTTTGCCCCGGACACCGAATGCACCCCCCACCAGCACACATGGGGCTCGCTGGATTACTCGGCCAGCGGTGTGATGCGCATGGAAGTGGCGGGCAATCGCTTCATGTCGCCACCGCAATACGCCGTGTGGGTGCCGCCGCTTACCGAGCACAGCTCCTACAATGCCGAGGCGATTGTCTACCACTCCGTAGGGCTGGCGCCGCAGCTGTGCGAGCAGTTGCCGCAGCAGCCTTGCACCCTGGCGATCAGCGACATTCTCAAGGCGATCCTCAAGGATTTCGCCCTGCGCGATGTCAATGCACCGCGCACCGATGCCGACATCCGCCTGGCCCAGGTGCTGGTGGACCAGCTCAGGCAGGCGCCGGTCCACGACTGCTTCCTGCCCTACGCCCGCCACCCGGGATTGCTTGGGGTCTTGGAGGGCATGCAGGCAGAACCGGGAGACAACCGCCCTCTGGCGCAATGGGCCGAGCAGGTGCATGTGAGCGAGCGCACCCTGGCGCGCCAGTTTGTGCGCGAGCTGGGCATGAGCTTTGGCGAATGGCGCCAGCGCCTGCGCTACCTGGCGGCCATCGAGGCGCTGGACAGCGACCGCAGTGTGCAACACGTGGCGTTTGATCTGGGCTACAGCACCGCCTCGGCGTTTATCGCCATGTTCCAACGCCACGCCGGCTGTACGCCGGAGCAATACCGGCGGGCGAATATTCGTGGCCGGTGAAGTTGTAACAGGTTTTGACTACACTGCGCTGTAGGCCGTGCCCGTCGGCACGGTAACAGGGAGAAAACTCCATGAAGATGCTGCGTATTCCGTTGTTGATGATGGGCCTGCTGATGTGTGCCCAGGGTTTTGCCGCCACTGCCCAGCAGAACAAAATGACCACCTGCAATGCCGAGGCCACCACCAAGACGCTCAAGGGCGATGACCGTAAGGCCTTCATGAAGACCTGCCTGTCGGCACCTGCCGCCAACGACGCCAAGACCCTGACCCCGCAGCAGCAGAAGATGAAAGACTGCAATGCGTCGGCGAAAACCCAAGCCTTGGCCGGTGATGCGCGCAAAACCTTCATGAGCACTTGCCTGAAGAAATAATAGCCCCGGGCCATAGAAGGCTGCGACACTCGCACACAGCCCCTTTGTAGGAGCGAGCAAGTGTGGCGAGGGAGCTTGCTCCCGCTGGAGCGCGAAGCGCTCCCAAACCGAACAGACGAGTATGCCTGGTGCACACCGGCTCAATGGTTTGGGGCTGCTTCGCAGCCCAGCGGGAGCAAGCTCCCTCGCCACAGTAAGCTCGCTCCTACAACATCCTTCAACGCCGTTTGTTTTGAGGCTGTATGCCAACGTTTTCTCAGCGTCATGTGTTGTTGCTGTCCAGCTACATCATCATTTTCGGCGGGTTGCTGCTGGTACTGCCGCTGAAATTGCTGCCCAGCCTGCTGGCCGGCCTGTTGGTCTATGAACTGGTCAACATGCTCACCCCTCAACTGCAACGCCTGATCGAAGGCCGGCGCGCGCGTTGGCTGGCGGTGGCCTTGCTGGGCACCCTGATCGTCAGCGTGTTGGCCTTGATCTTCGCCGGCGCCATCAGCTTCCTGCTCCACGAAGCGGAAAACCCCGGGGCTTCCCTGGACAAATTCATGGGCGTGGTCGACCGCGCGCGCGGGCAATTGCCGCCGTCCATCGATGCTTACCTGCCCGCCAGCGCCGCGGAGTTTCGCGTGGCCATCGGTGATTGGCTAAGCAAGCACCTGAGCGAACTGCAACTGGTTGGCAAAGACGCCGCCCACATGTTCGTCACCTTGCTGATCGGTATGGTGCTGGGTGCGATCATCGCCTTGCAGCGCGTGCCCGACTTGACCAAGCGCAAACCCTTGGCCGCCGCGCTGTTCGACCGCCTGCACCTGTTGGTCCAGGCGTTTCGCAACATCGTCTTCGCCCAGATCAAGATCGCCGCGCTCAACACCGCCTTCACCGCGGTGTTCCTGGCAGTAGTGCTGCCGCTGTGTGGCATTCACCTGCCGTTGACCAAGACGCTGATCGTGCTGACCTTCCTGCTCGGTCTGCTGCCCGTGATCGGCAACCTGATCTCCAACACGCTGATCACCATCGTGGCGCTGTCGCTGTCGATCTGGGTGGCGGTGGCGGCGCTGGGGTATTTGATCGTGATCCACAAGGTCGAGTACTTCCTCAACGCGCGAATCGTCGGCGGGCAGATCAGTGCCAAGTCATGGGAGTTGTTGTTGGCGATGCTGGTGTTTGAGGCAGCGTTCGGCCTGCCGGGGGTGGTGGCGGGGCCGATTTACTATGCCTATCTGAAGAGCGAGCTGAAGCTGGGTGGGATGGTTTAAAGACAGGTTCGGTGCCTGAACTGGCCTCTTCGCGAGCAAGCCCGCTCCCACATTCGGCTGCATTCCAAAGATGGAACGTGGTCAAGTGTGGGAGCGGGCTTGCTCGCGAAGGGCGCGCCACGGTTTCAGCTGAAACTCAGCTGCCGTAACGCTTGCTCGCCTCAATCGCCAAACCACTGCCAATGCTGCCGAAGATATTGCCTTCCACATGCCGCGCATTTGGCAGCATTGCCGAGATGCTGTGGCGCAGCGCCGGGATGCCGCTGGAACCACCGGTAAAGAACACCGTGTCCACCTGGGCCACGCTCACCGAGGCGTCATTGAGCAACTGTGTGACACTGCCGCGCACGCGTTCGAGCAGGTTGTCGATCGACGATTCGAACAGTGCGCGACTCAGGTCGACGCTCAAGCCCGCTTCGATACGGTCCAACGGCACATGGCGGCTGTCTGCCTGGGTCAGATGGATCTTGGTTTCCTCCACCTCCATCGCGAGCCAGTGCCCAGCACGCTGTTCGATCAGCTTGAACAGGCGGTCGATGCCGCCGGTGTCTTCGATGTCGTAGCGCATGCTGCCCAGGGCCAGCTGGGATTTTTGCGAGTACACCGAGTTGATGGTGTGCCAGGTCGCCAGGTTCATGTGGTGGCTGGTGGGCATGTAGGCGCCGCTCTTCATGCGGCTGCCGTAGCCGAACAGCGGCATCATGCCAGCCAGCGAGAGTTGTTTGTCGAAGTCGGTGCCGCCGATGTGCACGCCGCCGGTGGCGAGGATGTCGCTCTGGCGGTTGTCGTTGTGACGACGATCCGGCGACAGGCGCACCAAGGAGAAGTCGGAGGTACCACCGCCGATATCGACGATCAACACCAGCTCTTCTTTCTCGATGGTGGACTCGTAGTCGAACGCCGCTGCAATCGGTTCGTACTGGAACGAGATGTCCTTGAAGCCGATCTTGCGCGCCACATCCACCAGGGTGTTTTCCGCTTCCTGGTCGGCCATCGGGTCGTCATCGACGAAGAATACCGGGCGGCCCAGTACCACTTCTTCGAATTCACGACCGGCGTTGGCTTCGGCGCGACTCTTGAGTTGGCCGATAAACAGTGCCAGCAGGTCGGTGAAGGGCATGGCAGTGCCGAGCACGCTGGTGTCGTGCTTGATCAGCTTGGAACCCAGCAGGCTCTTGAGCGAGCGCATCAGGCGGCCTTCGTAGTTCTCCAGGTATTCGTGCAGCGCCAGGCGACCGTACACCGGGCGGCGTTCCTCGAAGTTGAAGAAGACCACTGACGGCAAGGTGATTTTTCCGTCCTCCAGCGCGATCAGCGTCTCCTCGCCGGGGCGGATCCAGCCGACGGTGGAGTTGGACGTGCCGAAGTCAATGCCGCAGGCACGGGCTGGAGATTCGTTTTTCATGTCTAACAGGTTCCGGTCAAAAAACGGCCGCGCAGTGTATGTCACTCGCGAGCGGATGCGTAGACCGGTGATCCGTAAATCAGTGCGTAATCGCGCTACATAGCTACGTCTTGAACCGGCGGGGGCTTGGTTAGGCTGCGGTTTTACTGCCCTCACGGACGAACTGCTATGCCTGATGCAACCTTCAATGCCGACCTGCGCGGCGTGCATTACGACTTTCTCAAACAACGTGTGCCGAACTGGTTCAAGGAAGGTACGCCGCAACGCCAGGAAGAACTGGGCAAGCACGAGATGGATATTCCTGCCTGGTACCTGGCCGCCACCCACACGGACAAAACCACCCTGGCGGCGCAGCATTCACGCTTTCGTGAAACGCTTAATTCGATTGAGGCGCACCTGGGCCAGATTGAAGACGTCCTGACATTCGCCGAGCAACCGCTGAAAGATGCGATCAAAAACGAGTTCAATCTGGAGCTGGATGTACGCAATGTGTTCTTCGTGCGCAAGTATGGCTCCAAAGGCGCTCGCGATGACTTCTACGGTGCCTTTGTTTTCGAACAACAAAATGACTCATCGCTGACCTACACATACCGCGGCATTTCATTGCTGGAAGCCGCCCTGGCCAATTTCGAGGCCGATGAAGAACAGCCCAGCGCATGCACCGATTGCCAACTGATCACCACCTTCAACCCGCAAAACCCCAACATCATTGCGACCTTCGCGGCGGTCAATGCCCAAGCTGTAGCAATCGCCCCCCACGCGTTCGCCAAGCTCTGCCGCACACTGGACCTGGGCGCGCTGTACCAGGCGCATATCAAGGCGGTGGTTGAACCTGCAGACGCCAGCGAGCGCCAGGCACTGCAGCAGCTACTCGAGGAGCACCAGCGCCAGCAGCTAGCAGTGTGCATCGAGATCGCCAGACTGCAGTTGAACGGAGCGCTGAGTGCCGATGCCTATCGAATGCTCAAGCAGGTGGTGACCGGTTCTGATATCCCCAGGCTTGGTGGGAAACCGGTAACTTATGCCGCACTTAAGGTATTCGATAGCGTGCTGGTAGGGCCGCTGTTGATCGGGCCCGATCGTCAGAATACGAGCCGCTCCGAGCCGCTGGTGGTGTACATCCCCGGAGACCCCCAGCAGCCCGTCAAGGAATATGCGTCAAGTAGCGAGTTCATGGCTGACTTGCGCACACGCCTGCATAGCGCATCGTATCGACGCTTTTTCAGCCGCTTTGTGCCGGTGCGCGACCAAGGCGGTTTTTTCGCCCGGTTCAATCGGTTGTACCAGCCTGCCAACAACGGAAATGGCGGGGCAGACTATCCGCTGCGCACACCGTTGGCGCGGTTGCCGATGCAAGACTGGGTCGTTGCCGGTGACCTGTGGCAGCGCAGTCGCCAAGCACATATCAGCAAGATTTTGAGTGATGCACGTGCCGTGGCCGTGCCCACTGAAGATGAAGACCGCAAGGCTCGGCTCGAACGTTTGGAGCGCTTTTTCGACGCGGCTGTCAGCGTGTTCAACCTGGCCGCTTTTGTAGTGCCGGGGCTCGGGCCGATCATGCTCGCGGTGGGTGCTTCGCAAATGTGCTACGAAGTGTTCGAGGGCATTGAGGCCTACGAACAGGGCGAGCCGCGCCAGATGTGGGCGCATTTCGCTTCCGTGGCGCTGAACGTTGCCTTCATCGCCGCCGGTTCCAAGGTGTTGCCTGCCGTCAAATGGCAGAGTGCGGTGGATCATCTCAAACCGGTGACGCTGCCAACAGGCAAGCAGGTGCTGTGGAACCCTGATCTTGCGCCCTATGCATCGCCACTCAAACCCGCGCCCGAGGCCAAGCCCGATGCGTTGGGCCTGTACGAGCACGAAGGCCAACAGTTGGTGCCGTTCGACGACTCCCATTATCAGGTCAAGCAAGACCCACACACAGGTCAATACCGCATCCAGCATCCGAGCCGTCCCAATGCCTATGCGCCGGAACTGGAGCACAACCATAACGGGGTCTGGAGCCATGAACTGGAGCAACCGCTGACATGGGACGAGCCCACGCTGCACAAGCGCCTGGGCATCGCCGGACAGTCCGAACCGCTGCGTATCAGCGGCGTCGAGACCGATGCGTTGCGCCAGACCATGGTCGATCATGAGCCGCTGCCGCTCTTGCTGGACGACACCATCAAGCGCCTCGAACTGCACCGGCAACTCAGCACCTTTGTCGAACAAATCAAAAGCAGCGACCCGCTGGTGTATCAGAAAGCCGATCCTGTGCTGCAATTTGACATGCTCCAGCGCCGCGGTTTGCTGCCCGATAACGTACCGCTCAAAGTCATTGGCCCCACCGGCGACGTGCTGTGGGAAACCGCCGATGCGCCGACTTCAGTGCGCAAGCGTGTGATAGTGCTGACCGAAAGCACCGTGGCTCAGGGCCGCTTGCTCAGGGAGTTGCTGTACACCTTGCAGGGGGTCGACCCGCAGCTCAAGGAGTTCCCGGGTAGCCCCGATCAATCCCTGGACGTTCGCTGCGGCCAACTGCGCCAGTACCTCGGCGATGCCGTGCAGAGCCTCAAGGGTCCGTTGCTGGAAGAACGCTACCGAGCGCTGAACCCTGCGCCCGATGCGGATGTACAACGTGTGCTGGACGCATTCCCGGCCTTGCCGACCCTGGCGGCCGAGCGGCTGTTGCAAGGGGCTGCGGCAAACGAACTGGAGGCCTTGCGCAGCAGCGGTCGTCTGCCTGAGCGATTGGCCGAGCAGGCGAAATGGTGTGCCCAGCAAACCCGTGTGGCGCGTGCCTACGAGGGCCTGCACCTTGACACTCAGACCGGGCTCGACAGTCACCGCTTGGCCTTGCGCACCCTGGAAACGTTGCCAGGATGGCACCGAGGTTCGCGGCTGGAGTTACGCCAGTATTCCCCAGAGGGCACGGTGCTCGATGCCATCGGCTCACCCGATTTTCCGCACAAGCGAACCTTGGTGCTGCTCGAGAGCGGCGAATTCCAGGCTTCCATGCCCGGCGATTTCTACAGTGCCATCTGGGAGCAACTGGCGCTCGACGAGCGTCAGCGCCTGGGCCTGGGCAGCGCCGCTGAGCTCAAGCAGGCGATTCAGCGCAGCCCTTTACCACGCACGGAGCTGCTTACGGTGCTGGAGGCCAACCCACTGCGCAAACCGGACTATGACCCGATGGTTCGTCTGTTGGGTGGCGGGCCGGGGTTTCGTCTGTTCAGGAAAATTGGCAACGCGTTGCGCACGGACAGAGGGCGCGTACGGCAGTTGTTTCCCAGCTTCAACGAGGAGCAAATCACCGCGTTTATCCAATCCCTGGGTGATGACGTGACTGGGGGACTAGCGCGGCGGGAGGAAGAGTTTCGGGCACTGAAAAAAACCTTGAAGGTATGGTGGCGCGCCCAAGGGCCGCAAGCCATGAATGCCTACAGCGTTCAGACAGAGCTGGTCAATCAAGTCGTGCGTTGCTGGCGGCGGGAAACCGGGTCGTCACTGAAGCTGCATTACGGCAGGGGGGAACGGTTTGATTTGCCGCCAGTGAGTGCAGATTTCAGTCATGTGCAACACCTTGAGCTGTCCGACATCAGTTGGTCGAGCAACGCGGGCAAGTTTTTCGACAACTTCAGGCATCTGGAGAGTTTGAAGATCTTCAATGGCGACGTTGCCGAATTTCCGCCTGTGATCGGGGAAATGAAAAATCTGACCTCGTTGAACATCACCTTCAGCGGGCTTCGATTGACACCGCACAGTGCGCACTTGTTAAGCCGGCTCAGCGCGCTTGAAAACCTGGACCTGATGCATAACCCGTTAGGTACATTGCCCGACTTCAGCGGTATGCCAAACCTCACGGAGTTGAACTTGCGCGGTACGCAGATTGACCAGTGGCCTTCTGGATTAACCAGCCTGACCGGATTGAAGCGTGTCGACCTGTCGAATAACCGACTGCAGGAGGTCCCTGCGCAACACTTGACGCCGCCGGCGGATCAGCTCGAAGCGGTCGTGCGCACGAATAACGTCACCATTGTGCATGGCAACCCCTTTGCGGCCGACTATTGGCAGAAGTTCGACCAGTATTGGAAGAACCTGACGCAAAACCATCCGCGCCTCCTGCGAGGCGCCCTTGATGACGCCTTTGATAGCGGAAATCCAAGGCTTCGGGTCATGCAGAAAATATACCCGAACAACAGCGTGCAGTTTTCCAGGGGGATGATTTGGGCGTTGGGCGAGGCCGCCGAGGCAGAGCTGGCGTCGCGTGAGCAAGCATTTGACACGCTGCTGCGTCAGTTGGAGGGCTGGCGGTTCTCCGGCGGCGGTGAGCGCCAGCGCTATGTGCGGGTTGGGCAACGTTCCACCGAGGTGGCGGCACTGAGTGATCGCGCAACGGCCCAGCAACGTATCTTGAGTTGCTGGCGCAGGGAAACCCCGCAGCAACTCACCCACGCGGGTGACCCCTTCGGTCTGGAGCTGGACCTCAGTGGCCTGAACCTGCCGAGCCTGCCTGATCTGGATGCGGATTTCAGCCATGTCGGTTCACTCAAATTGAGCAACATGAACCTCAATACGTCGCCTGAGGGGTTTCTCTCTGGCTTTCGAGGCGTGCGCTGGCTGGACCTGTCGAGTAACCGGTTGCGCGAATTGCCACCGGCGCTGGGGCAGATGCAGGACTTGACCCGGCTGTCCCTGCAAAACAACCGGATACGCCTGACCCCCGATTCTGCAGCGACGCTGTCGTCACGCACCACGCTCAGGGCGTTGCTGCTCAATTCAAACCCACTGGGTATCACGCCGGATTTCAGTCAAATGTCGGATCTGCGTTCATTGGGCATGGGGGCAACCGGCATTGATAGCTGGCCGACGGGCTTGGGTGGCCAACCAAGCCTGGATGCGGTGTACCTCAGAGGTAACAATATTTCCACATTGCCCGATTCGCTGATAGCCCCGCCGGACGAGCAACTGGCACAGACCCTGCGCGTCACCCGTGTGACCGATCTGGATTTGAACCCGTTGTCGGTCGAGACGCGACAACGCATAGTCGCTTACGGCAACCGGCTAAGTGCGGGAGAACGAGCCACTAACAGGCTGGTCGCCAGCGTCATGCGGGTGGCTGATCGTCCTGTGGTGTTGGCTGCCACTGATGCTCCGTTCCGGCGCTGGTCCATCGGGTTCTCCACGCAACAGGTTGCGCAGCGCAGACTTCAATGGGCCGCCCTGCAGGCCCTGCCCGGTGCGCAAGGTTTCTTCGAAGTGCTGCGTGACCTGGAAGTCGCACCAGCAGGCCATGCAGACTTGCAGCGGCGCGTGTGGGACGTGATCGATGGCATCACGCAAAACAGCTCCGAGTCCGAGCAGTTGCGCAAGGAAATGTTTGAATGGGCGGGCCGGGCGGCCTGTTGTGATCGTGCGGCCCTGACCTTCAGCAACCTTGAGATCCTGCTGATGACCCACAACGCCAGGACCCTCGCACTGGACGCGTCCCAGGGAGCGGCGCTGCTGAAACTGTCCAGGGGGCTGTTGCGCCTGGAGGAGCTGGAGAAGATCGCACTGCAAGATATCGACCGGCGTAGAACTGCGATCCGCAAGCGCGACGACTTGACCCCCGCTCAGCGCGAGGTGGAGTTCAGCCGCTTGGAAGAGGTGGAGATTCGGCTGGCGTATCGTCATGGCCTGAAGGATCGCCTTGAGTTGCCGGGCCAGCCGCAACAGCCACGGTTCGCTCGTCTGGGTAATGTCTCCTTGGAGATGCTTAATGATGCCTATCAGCGAGTCATCAGCCTGGATAACTCCGCACAGGAGTTTCAAGCCGTGCTTTCAAGGGACTTCTGGAAAGATTATGTGGCGAACAAATACCGCGCACGGTTTGAAGTACAGAACGAGCCCCACCACGAAAAAATGGATACGTTGCGGCGTGATTTCGAGGCTGGGACATTATCGCGCGCAGCCTACGATGCCAAGGCCGAGGAGTTGCAGGCACAGTTTGCGATTGAAGAAGCGCAGTTGATTGAAACCTTGACCCGCGATGAAGTGGCGCAGGCGCTGGTACCCACGGCAACTCTCGAAGCGCTGGGGGAAAGCACCTCCGTGAACCTGCAACTTTCCCAGGCGCAAGCCATTGAATTCAATGGCAAGCAATATTTTGTCGCGAGCATGCCCGATGCGGGCGACGGTGAGCACTACGTGCTGTGGGTACAGGCGGTGGACAATCCGTTGCTGTTGACCAGCAGCGGCGTAATTGCCAAGCCTGATGTCAGCGGGGTATGGAAGCGTCGGGGTCTGGTGGGCGGGATGGCGCCGCAAGGTTCGGACGATGAGTTTGTGGAGGCCTCGGAGTCCATGCCGGTGCGGCCATACACGGCGGGCGAACTCAGCTATATGCGCCGTGAAATCCATTTCACGGCCAATCCCAATCCGGCCGGCAGCTACATCCGTGCCAACAACGGCAAGTATCCGCTGAGGGATTATCAGGGACGGCCTATTCGAATCAGGTCTCTGGAGAAGCAGGTGATCCAGGACTCGGGCGCCCACTACACCTCGGCGCAGATCAAGCCTTACATCCAGTTCGAGGGATATGAACAGGTCGGCGCGCGCTATGAAGCGCAACTGCAACTGCGCACGTTCACCGAACAAGACGTGAAAGTGCCGGGCGAGAAAGCGTTGATCGGCCAGTCGATGGTGGTGGCCAACCGCCGAATCGCCAAAGGCGAAATCGTCGGTGTGTACGGCGGTACCGTGCTGCCGTTCGGTATCTTCGGGCCTGGCGAACAGACCTATACCATGAAGGTGGGCAGCCAGATGGTTGCCCACGGGAACACGCTGGTGGAAGAACCGATTCACATATCGGGGGACAACATCCTGTCGCGAATCAACACCCACTTTGAGTACGACGCCAACGGCACACCCCTGCGCCAGGCGTTGGGAGGCTACAACGTTGAGACCGTGGCTTTCGACGTCGAGGCCGACATGTGGCTGGGCGTGGGGCCTGACGCGCAGATCAAGCGCAAGCCATTTTTACTCAATGCCATTTTCGCTACCGAAGATATCGCCGCTGGCACCGAGTTGCGTTTGGACTACCAGTACACCGAAGACATGATAAGAGGCCGATTTGCCTGATTCTTGCGTTGCGGGTAACGCGTCTGTCGTCGTAAATAGACGCGTCCTATCTTGAAAGTCCATGTTTTGCCCCAATCTTGTGGGCATATCCAGGCGGTACACCGCGTTTGCATTGATGCCGTGTATCGCCGCTTAACTTAGACGCGCCCTGACATCAATTCCCAGGCTGCCAGCCATGGCGTGCCGTGTGGCGGGCTGCGCGATATCGATAACGGATGGTGATGCCCCCATGGATTTCAAAGACTACTACAAGATTCTCGGTGTCGAGCCAACGGCTGACGACAAGGAGATCAAGTCGGCTTATCGCAAGCTGGCGCGTAAATATCACCCGGACGTGAGCAAGGAAAAGGATGCCGAAGCCAAGTTCAAGGACGCGTCCGAAGCCTATGAAGCGCTGAAAAGCGCCGACAAGCGCGCCGAGTACGACGAGCTGCGTAAATACGGCCAGCATGGTCAGCCGTTCCAGGGCCCGCCTGGCTGGCAGAGCCGTGGCGGCTTTGGCGGTGGCCAGGATGCGGGCGATTTCTCGGACTTCTTCAGTTCGATCTTCGGCTCGCGCGGTGATGCCTTCGGTGGCGGCCAGCGCCGTCCTGCCGGGCGCAAGGGCCAGGATGTGGAGATGCAGTTGACGGTGTCGCTGGAAGAAACCCTGTCGACCGAGTCCAAGCAGATCAGCTTCCAGGTGCCCCAGTACGATGCCTCCGGCCGGCACGTCAGCAATACCGTCAAGAGCCTGAACGTGAAGATCCCGGCCGGTGTGGCCGATGGCGAGCGCATCCGCCTCAAGGCCCAGGGTGCGCCTGGCATTGGTGGCGGGGCCAATGGCGACTTGTACCTGATCATCAAGTTTGCACCACACGCCAAGTTCGAGGTGGACGGTGAAAACCTGATCATCAACCTACCGCTGGCGCCGTGGGAGTTGGCGCTGGGCACGGAAGTGGCCGTGCCGACCCTCACCGGCAAGATCAACCTCAAGGTGCCTGCCGGTAGCCAGAACGGCCAGCGTATGCGTGCCAAGGGCCATGGTTTGCTGAACAAGGCCGGGCAACGCGGCTATCTGTTCATCCAGCTCAAGGCCGTCATGCCCAAGGCGGCGGATGATGAGGTCAAGGCATTGTGGGAGGCCCTGGCGCAAAAGGCTGCGTTCAATCCGCGCGAGCAGTTCTGAACGGGTCATTGATTTAGTTAGCGCCAGCCGCAAAAACGGCGTGCCTAGGATGACAACCTCTTCCAAGAAAAGGTTGTCATCCCATGCCGGACCTTCAAGTCACCGACCCCGCCACCCCGCCTCCTGGTGAGCAGGGCCAGCATTACGAACTGATCAAGCAGGCGATCCCCACTTGCCTGGTCAACAGTTCGCCCTCCCGTCGCAAGGCCCTCAAGGACACGCCGCCGGCTATTCCCCGCTGGTATGACGCCGCTTCCCAGGCACGCAAAGATCAGCTCAAAGTGCTGCTGGACGCCCGTTGCGAGTCGCTCAACGAACTGGAGAAAACTTTCAGTCACATACGCTCGGAGCAAGCGTTTGCCCAACCCTTGCTGGAAGCCGAGCTAAAGGCTATCGGCCACGAGCTGGACGTCAATCAAACCTGGTTGCGCCTGTATGTACCGGTCGAAGATGCCTTTGGCGTGAAGACCGGTGGCTTCAGGGTCAAAACGTTCTCCCTGCTGCACGCTGCCCTCGGCAACTTTGAGCAACGGGAGACTCGAGAGGGCTATTTCAACAGCGCCTCAGGTTTCATTACCCAACCGGACGTGCGCGATCATTTCGAGCGCCACACCACGACCCTGAAGATTCATGCGTTCACCCAGCTGTGCCGAGACCTGGACCTGGGCAAGCAGTACCAGGCTCACCTCAAGGCACAGTTGAAACCTGACGACGCCAAATCCCAAGCCGAACTGCGCGAACGTTACGTCCGGCATCAGAAAGCCGCCTTCAAGGCGGCGGCGTACCTGGCGTTGCTCAAAGGCGACATTGGCGACAGCGACCACGCGCTGCTGATGCGGGTGGCGGCCGGGGAAAAACATATTCTCAGCGACGGTAAGCCCATCGGGTATCGCAGCCTGAGCCTGATGAACCTGCATGTGCACGATTGCCTGGTCATCGACACTTGCGCCAAGCCTGGCTACACCTGCTGGGTCATCGTCTATATTCCCGATGACCCCGACCATCCCATCAAGCGTTATGAAAGCTTCAATGACTTTCGCAATGATTTGACCGAGCGCCTGAGCGCGAAAACCACCCAGCAAGCTGACCGCTCCCAAGGCTGGAAGGCTACGCCGAACCAGCATTTTTTTGCCCGGTTCGTTGCCGACAAAGACCGCGCCTACTACTACAAACGACTGACCGAACTGGTGCTGGACGCACCTCCCCAGCCGTTTGGTGCACAGGCCTTGCGATCGGAGTGGGGGCGCTTGCTGACTTCTCCGTCCTTTGCCACGCCTTCGGCACTGGGCGAACCCCAGCCCTACGTGCGCGTGCATGCCACTGCCCCTGAATTCAACATTCGCGCCCACACCCTGACGGACCTATGGCAAGTTGCAGACCTGTGGACCTATCGCCTGGGCAGCCTGCGTACGCGGCTGTTCGAGAACGCCCGGCATCGTGCGGTGAGCACCGCCGATGTCGATGAGGCCTCGCGTTCACTGCGCGCTGCGCATTACCTGAGTATCGGCCTGTTCGGCCTGAACCTGGTGGCCATGGCGGTGCCGCCGCTGGGTGTGGTGATGGCTGTGGCGATGGCCGGGCAATTACTTTACGAAGTCATCGACGGTGTTATCGAGCTGAGCGAAGGCGACCGCGAAGCGGGCTGGGCGCACATCACCGACGTGGTGGAAAACCTGGCGGCGCTGGCGGTACAGGCAGCCGTGGTGCACTTCACCGTGTCGCCGTTTATCGAGCAGCTCAAGGCCGTTACCCTGCCCAGTGGCAAGACTCGGCTCTGGAAACCCGACTTGTCGGCCTATGAGCACACCGCGTCCCTCCCTTCAGTGGCGGCGGATGAGCAAGGCCTGCACCGGCACAACGGCCAGACCGTGCTGCCGTTGGAGGGCAAACGCTATGCCGTGCAACAAGACCCGCTGACCGAGCAATATCGCATCCTGCACCCCACACGTGCCGAGGCCTATCAACCGATATTGAAGAGCAACGGCACTGGCCTCTGGAACCATGAAGTGGAACGCCCGCACACCTGGGAAGGCGCCACGTTGATGCGGCGATTGGGCCCGGTGACGGAGGGCTTCAGCGATGCCGAGTTGGAGCAGGCGCGCAGCGTGGCGGCTGTGAGTGAGGACGTGCTGCGCCGCGTGCATGTGGAAGGCGAGCCGGTACCGGCGATCCTGCTCGACACCCTGCGCCAGTTCAGGGCGTATCGCGATGCGGTGAACGTCGCCGAGGGCATTCGCCAGGGCTCGCTCAGCAGCGCACTGTGCAGCTATGCCGCATCCCTGGCGGTGGAGTTGCGGGGATGGCCAGCGAGCAAGGCGATCGAGGCATTTGCCGGCACCGAGTTGAGCGGACCGTCGATCAAATACGGTAATCAGCAGGCCGCGGCGGCGGACACCGTGCAGGTCCACCGCGCCGATTTGATGAGCGGCCAGTTGCCCATACGCATTATCGAAGCGCTCAGCGAACCTCAGCGAGATGCTCTGGTGGGCAGTTACACCGCCCGCACACCCGAGGCGAGAACCGAGGCCCTGAGATTGAAACTCGAACAAAGGGCCATCGAGGTGCGCGAGCGGTTGATGAAGAGTATCTACGTCGAGCAGCAGCCACCCTCCGACACCGCGATTATGCTGATCCAGCGCGACTTCAGTGGCGTGCCGACGATTTTGGCGCGCGAAGTGCTGGCGGACGCGACGCCGAGCGAGCGCGACACGATGAACCGCGCCAAGCGCATTCCCCTGCGGCTCGCTGAAAAGGCGCGCCGGGCGCAGCAGCAAATGCGCCTGACCCTCGCGTATGAAGGCTTGTACCTCGACGCGTTGGCCGGTCCAGACACCGAAACCCTGGCCCTCCACACACTGCCGGCACTGCCCGGCTGGTCGGACAATTTGCGCCTGGAAGTTCGCGAAGGCCGGTTTGAAGGCCCAGTGCGCGCCAGCTTCGGCCCCCTGGAGGCGAGTAGTCGCAAGGTGTTGGCACGCATGGAGGATGGGCGTTACCAAGCCTTCGATGAGCGCGGCCAGCACCTGCATGGGCTCAATGGTTTCTATGGTGCTTTGCAGCATGCGTTGACCGATGCCCATCGCAACGCGATTGGCGTGCCCCACGTCGGCCAGGGTGAGCAATTGAAGGGGTTGATCAAGCAGCATGCAATAGGCCGAGTACCGTTGCGCAAAGCCTTGGGCATGTCGCCGGAAAAACTGCCTTTTTTTCGACCGCCCAGCGTGTTGCCGGGTGAGCGTCGCGGCTATCCATTGAGCGGGCGGGGTGGCACTGAGTGGGAAAAAATCACGCGCGAGCGGGTCCGCAGCCTGTACCCGCAAATCACCCGGGACGAAATGCTCGCCCTGATCAACGAGCGCGGCGCGCTGGATCTGAGCTGGCTGCGTGCGTTGGAGCAAGAGTACAAGACCCTGCAGGCCGCCTTGCACAACTGGTTGAGCACACCGCCCCGGGGCATGGAGGCGTTCGGTGACCAGCAACGCCAGGTGCTGAGGGCCAGGCGCAAGATTTATACGGCGCTGGATGACGCCTGGAGAAAGGTCGGCCCACGGCACTACGATCGAAATGGGCGCCTTTTGGGGCAGAAAATCGAATGGTTGGAAGACGACCTGGCGCAGCAGCTCAGAACCTTGCCCGCACTGACTGCAAACTTCGACCATGTCAGCTACTTGGGCATTGTGGGAACCGAAGGCACGCAGTTGACGGATGCGGATGTGCAGCCACTGCTCGCCAACTTTCGCGGTCTGCGTCGATTAGGGATCGAGGCTGCTCAACTGACAAGCGTGCCGTCAGCCATCGAACAGATGCCGCATTTGCAGCGGTTGCATTTGGGCGGCAACGATATTGTCCTGACGCCTGAAGACGTCCTGCGCTTGAAAGATCGGGTGCGTCTCAAGGAGTTGTTTTTGGACATGAACCCACTCGGCTTGCCACCCGATGTCGGGCGCATGCCGCGCTTACAGACCTTGCTGCTCAATGACACAAGCCTGGAGGAGTGGCCTGCCAGTGTGTTCCGTGTGCCCAGGCCGGAAAATTTCATTCTGGATATGCGGCAGAACCCAATAGCGCGGATTCCCGAGTTCGCGCCGGGCTCGGATAAGGCACTGATTGTGGCGAAAACCTTCCTCACCCGTGAAGAGCTGACGCCTGAGCTGCTTGCTCAATTCAAGCGGTACATCGAGGCCGCTGGCCGCGATCCGGATCGCCAATTGCCGAAAAGGGGGGCGCTCGACAGCGAGCAGTGGAAAACCGGTTATTCGGCGCAGGAATGGCCCTCCAGGCAAGTGTTATGGGACATGCTTGAAGGCTCGTTTGGCTCTGAGGGCTTTTTCAATCTTCTTCGTGCCGTCAGGCACTCCGGGGACTCGACAGGCAGGGGCGGCGTATGGTTGCCGGAATTGACCGCCAAAGTCTGGCGCATGCTTGAGGCGATGGGCGAAGACGCCGAATTACGCGAACACTTGTTCCTGATGGCCCGGGACCCAGCGGCCTGCGTGGACGCCGGGGCGCAGTTGTTCAATTCGATGGGCGTTGCCGTGCTGCATTGGTCAGCCTACTTCAGCGAGGATGTCGACGCCGTGCGCAGGGCCGTGTTCAACCTGGCCAGGAGGAAATGGCGCCTTGATGAGCTGGGGCGTATTGCCCATGCTCGCGTCGCCGAGTTGCAGGAGCAGGGCGCCAGGTTTCCCGAGTATGATGCCCAGGGCCTGCGCATTGAGCATTACGATGGCGCCGGTAATGTGATCGCCGATATCGACGAAGTCGAAATCTATCTGGCGTATACGGTGCCGCTGGCCACCCGGCTGGACTTGCCCTGGCAATCCAGAAGCATGATGTTCCGCGAGGACTATGTCACGGCGCCGATGGTGGAGGCGGCATTCCAGCGCGTACAGCTGCAGGATCAGGGCGCGCAGTTGCGTGACAATCTGCTGGAGCAGCCGATGTGGACTGACTTCCTGCAGCGTGCGCATCAAACTGATTACGCGCTGATTGCCGAAAAATTCGACGCCCTGATCGACTATGAGGCCGCGCAGGCACAATGGGCCGCCGCTGCCCACCTCCCCGAGAGAGCGAGGCAGGCCCTGCGTCAAACCATCAGCCAGACGGCCCGGCGCCTGGGCCGATCGGCTTCGGAAAGTGAACCGGGGCAACTGATGCCCCAGCAAGACTACGATGACACCTTTGGCCGCATCAATGCCGAGCTGATCACCTTGAACCAGACACTGACCGATCAAGCGATCAGCGCCATTCTCTAGAACAGGAAGTACCGCTGGGCCATCGGCAACACCTCGGCCGGTTCGCACCACAGCAACTGACCGTCAGCCTTGACCTGATAGGTTTGCGGGTCAACCTCGATATCCGGCAGGTAATCGTTGTGGATCAGGTCGGTTTTCTGCACATCGCGGCAACCCTTGACCACCGCGATCTGCTTCTTCAGGCCCAGGGCCTCGGGCAGTCCGGCCGCCTGCGCGGCCTGGCTGATAAACGTCAGGCTGGTGGCGTGCAGGGAGCTGCCGAAGCTGGCGAACATGGGGCGGTAATGCACCGGCTGCGGCGTCGGGATCGAGGCGTTGGCGTCGCCCATCAGGCTCGAAGCAATGGCGCCGCCCTTGAGGATCAGCGTGGGCTTGATGCCGAAAAAAGCCGGCCGCCACAGCACCAGGTCGGCCCATTTGCCGACTTCGATGGAGCCGACGATATGGCTGATACCGTGGGTGATCGCCGGGTTGATGGTGTATTTGGCGATGTAGCGCTTGGCGCGGAAATTGTCGTTGCCGGGGCCGTCGCCGGGCAGCGGGCCACGCTGTTTTTTCATCTTGTCGGCGGTCTGCCAGGTGCGCGTGATCACTTCGCCGACACGGCCCATGGCCTGGCTGTCGGAGCTGATCATCGAGAACGCGCCGAGGTCGTGCAGGATGTCTTCGGCGGCGATGGTTTCGCGGCGGATGCGGCTTTCGGCGAAGGCCACGTCTTCGGCAATGCTCGGGTCCAGGTGGTGACACACCATCAACATGTCCAGGTGTTCGTCGATGGTGTTACGCGTGAACGGCCGCGTCGGGTTGGTGGAGCTGGGCAGCACATTGGGGAAACCGCAGGCCTTGATGATGTCCGGTGCATGGCCGCCACCGGCACCTTCGGTGTGGTACGTGTGGATGGTGCGGCCCTTGAGCGCGGCGAGGGTGGTTTCGACAAAGCCCGACTCATTGAGGGTGTCACTGTGGATGGCCACCTGCACGTCGTAGGCATCGGCGACGCTCAGGCAGTTGTCGATGCTCGCCGGCGTGGTGCCCCAGTCTTCGTGCAGCTTCAAGCCGATCGCACCGGCCTTGACCTGCTCGATCAGCGGCTCGGGCAAACTGGCGTTGCCCTTGCCGGTAAAGCCAATGTTCATCGGGAACGAATCGCTGGCCTGCAGCATCCGCGCAAGGTGCCACGGGCCGGAGGTGCAGGTGGTGGCGTTGGTGCCGGTAGCCGGCCCCGTGCCGCCGCCGATCATGGTGGTGACGCCGCTGGTCAGGGCCTCTTCGATCTGCTGCGGGCAGATGAAGTGCACATGGGAGTCGATGCCGCCCGCCGTGAGGATCATGCCTTCCCCGGCGATCACTTCGGTGCTGGCGCCGATGGCCATGGTCACACCGGGCTGAATGTCCGGGTTGCCAGCCTTGCCGATAGCGTGGATGCGGCCGTTCTTGAGGCCCACGTCAGCCTTGACGATGCCCCAGTGGTCGATGATCAGCGCGTTGGTGATCAGCGTGTCGACCACTTCATGGGCGAGCAATTGGCTCTGGCCCTGGCCGTCACGGATCACCTTGCCGCCGCCGAATTTGACCTCTTCGCCGTAGACGGTGAAGTCCTGTTCCACTTCGACGAACAGTTCGGTGTCGGCCAGGCGCACCTTGTCACCGACGGTGGGGCCGTACATGTCGGCGTAGGCTTGTCTAGATATCTTCATGGGTGTGTCCTCGATCGTTCCCACGCTCTGCGTGGGAATGCATCCTGTGACGCTTTGCGTCACGACGTAAAGAGCGGACGCAGAGCGTCCCTGGCGGCGTTCCCACGCGGAGCGTGGGAACGCTCTATGCATTTCAACGTGGGAGCTGGCTTGCCTGCGATGAGGCTCTAAAGGTCGCCCATGACTCGCCCTGCAAACCCAAATACCCGCCGCCCACCACCCAAATCCACCAACTCCACCTCCCGACGCTGCCCCGGCTCAAACCGCACCGCCGTGCCCGCCGGAATATTCAGGCGCATGCCACGGCTGGCCGCTCGGTCGAATTCCAGCGCGTCATTGGTCTCGAAAAAGTGGTAATGCGAGCCCACCTGGATCGGCCGGTCGCCGCTGTTGGCCACGCCGAGGGTGAGGGTGCGGCGGCCGACATTCAGTTCGATCTCGCCAGGCTGGATCTGATATTCACCAGGAATCATGCAGGTTGCCCCAGGGTCTTGAAGTAGATGGCGGTCGGGCTGTAGCGCCCGTCCGGGCTTTGGCAATAGTCGGGCAGCTCACCGATTTTGGTGTAGCGCAGCGACTGGTAAAAGGCTTCGGCGCCGGAGCCGGCCTCGGTGTCCAGGTACAGCAGGCCACGCTTGTGCTGGCGCGCGGCGAGTTCCAGGGTATTCATCAATTGCTGGCCCAGACCATGGCGACGGGCGCTGCTGTGCACCAGCAACTTTTGCACCTCGGCGCGGTTCAGACCGTTGGCTTTCTGGCACAACGCCAATTGCACGCTGGCGATCACCTGCTCGTCGCGCACCACCACCCACAGCAGCAGGCTGGTGTCCTCGACACCGGCTTGCACGCCGCTCAGGTAGTCCCGGGCCTGGGCCTCATCGAAGTCGGCCATGAAGCCCACCGACGCGCCGTGCTGCACCGCGTCCAGCAACAGCTCGATCAAGCCCCGGCGGTAGTGGGCAAAACTTTCCGCATTGACTCGACGCAGTTGTGCAGCGCTCATCGATGTCACTCCTTGGGCGGTTGTGCGCCCGGGTTCAAGGTCAGTTGCATAAAGGTCAGGTCCAGCCAGCGGCCGAACTTGATGCCCACTTGCGGCATTTGCCCGGTAGTCACGAAGCCCAGGCGCTCATGCAGGCGGATCGAGGCCAGGTTGCCGCTTTCGATGGCGGCGACCATGACGTGCTTGCCGCAGCTGCGGGCGCGCTCGATCAGGGCCTGCATCAGGTGTGGGCCGAGGCCTTTGCCACGCTGGTCATTGCGCACGTATACCGAGTGTTCGACGCTGTAGCGGAAGCCTTCGAAGGGGCGCCAGTCGCCGAATGAGGCGTAGCCGGTGACTTCGTCGTTGTCCACCGCTACCAGGATCGGGTATTGCTGCGCCTGGCGCGCACTGAACCAGGCCTGGCGGTTGGCCAGGTCCACCGGTTGCTCGTTCCAGATCGCCGTGGTGTTCAACACCGCGTCGTTGTAAATGGCGCGGATTGCCGGCAGGTCGTGTTCGGTTGCATCACGAATCATGGCTGCGCCTCAGGCAATGGGCTGGTGGACGGTGACCAGCTTGGTGCCGTCGGGGAACGTGGCTTCCACCTGGATATCCGGGATCATTTCCGGGATGCCTTCCATAACCTGTTCGCGGCTGAGCAGGGTGGTGCCGTAGTGCATCAGGTCGGCCACCGTGCGGCCATCGCGGGCGCCTTCCATCAGGGCGGCGGAGATATAGGCGATGGTCTCCGGGTAGTTGAGCTTCACTCCGCGTGCCAGGCGCCGTTCGGCGACCAGGCCTGCGGTGAAGATCAGCAGTTTGTCTTTTTCCCGAGGGGTCAGGTCCATGGTTCAGGGTCCTTCATAAAATTCATTCTTAAATACATAGAAGATCCCATGTGAAGCTGATTTATGTGGGAGCTGGCTCCACAGTTTGATCTTCATGTGCTCCAGATTCTTGGTGATATCGCTTCCCTGCCGAGTACGGCCGGTCGCAAAAGCCGCCATAAATCAATCAACCACCCCCGCGCCAGCAGCGCTTCACTGGCCAGGCACCGCGCCACCAGCAAACCGGGCAGTTGGGTCAGGTCACCGCGCACCGCGTGGGGCAGTGAGCGGCATTGTTCCAATAATTCAGGTTCGATCTCACCGGTCACCAACAATGTGGCAAACACCGGCTGCCCATCCAGCCCGATAGGCGAATCCAGCAACCCATCGGCGCCCACAATGCGCTGGCGCTCATGCCAGAGCAACTGGCCGTCGCGGCGAATGTCCAGGTGCGATTGAAAGTGGCCAAGGTCGAACCGTTCGCCACTGGCCGGGCGGCCCAGAGCGACCACATCCCAATAGAACAACCGCGCATCGCCCGACAGCTCCACTCGCGTGGTCAGTTCGGCCTGGGCGGCGCTGAATACGATGGTTTCCTGGGGCAGCCATTCCAGCGTCGCGCCGGCCTCGACGGTCAACTTGACGTGTTGAAACGCCGGGCCGCTGGCGCGGTACCACTTGGCGGCGCCGGGGCTGGTCAGTTGTGCCCAGGCACCCGTGCCCACATGGGCGCTGATGTCCAGGCGATCGCCACCGGCAATCCCGCCGGGTGGGTGCACGATGATGTGCTGGCACACCTCGGGGCCTTCGGCGTACAGGTGTTTTTGCACCCGCAGCGGGCCAAGGTGGCGGCGCAATACCGGGCGTGTGGTGTCTTTGACACGCGCGTAGCCGAGTTCCAGCTCGGCGTGCCAGCTGGGCGTGAACAGGGCAGGGGTAATGGGCAGGTTCATGGCGTGTGCTTATCGTTAGGAGGCTACAGATTAGATGGTTACCAGCCCACGCACACCCTCGCTTTCCATATTTTCACCACGGCCCTGCTGCACGATTTCGCCACGGGACATCACCAGGTACTGGTCAGCCAGTTCAGCGGCAAAGTCATAGAACTGCTCCACCAACAGGATCGCCATGTCGCCGCGCTCCGCGAGCTTCTTGATCACCGCGCCGATTTCCTTGATGACCGACGGCTGGATGCCTTCGGTGGGCTCATCGAGAATCAACAGGCGCGGGCGGCTCGCCAGGGCGCGGCCAATCGCCAACTGTTGTTGTTGGCCCCCGGATAAATCGCCGCCGCGGCGGTGCTTCATTTGCAGCAATACCGGGAACAGTTCGTAGATGAAGGCTGGCACCTCTTTGGCTTCGGAACCGGGGAAACGCGATAGTCCCATCAGCAGGTTTTCTTCTACGGTCAGCCGCCCGAATATCTCCCGGCCCTGGGGCACGTAGGCGATGCCGGCATGTACGCGCTGGTGCGGCTTGAAGCCGGTGATGGCCTTGCCTTCCCAGTTCACCGCGCCTTCCTTGGCTGGCAGCAGACCCATCACGCACTTGAGCAGGGTGGTCTTGCCCACGCCGTTACGCCCGAGCAGGCAGGTGACTTCGCCGACCTTCACGTCGAAGGACAGCCCGCGCAGAATGTGGCTACCGCCGTAATACTGGTGCAGCTTGTCGACTTGCAGCATGTTCGATTCTCCTCAATGATCGTTCCCACGCTCTGCGTGGGAATGCATACCGTGACGCTCTGCGTCACCGTTGCTCAGCGGGACGCGGAGCGTCCAACTTGGCATTCCCACGCGGAGCGTGGGAACGATCAGCCGTTCGTGTCAGCGTTAGCGGCCGAGGTAAACCTCGATCACCCGCTCATTTTCCTGCACCTGTTCCAGCGACCCTTCGGCCAGCACGCTGCCCTGGTGCAACACAGTCACATGGTCGGCAATCGAGCCGACAAACCCCATGTCGTGTTCCACCACCATCAACGAGTGCTTGCCGGCCAGGCGCTTGAACAGTTCGGCGGTGAACTCGGTCTCGGCGTCGGTCATGCCCGCCACTGGTTCATCGAGCAGCAACAGTTGCGGGTCTTGCATCAGCAACATACCGATTTCCAGGAACTGCTTCTGGCCGTGGGACAGCAAGCCGGCGGGGCGATGCACCGAGGCGGTGAGGCGGATGGTGTCGAGCACTTCCTCGATGCGGTCCTTCTGCTCACCGTTCAGGCGCGCACGCAGGCTGGCCCACACCGACTTGTCGGTCTTCTGCGCCAGCTCCAGGTTTTCGAACACGCTGAGGGCTTCGAACACCGTGGGCTTCTGGAATTTGCGCCCGATGCCGGCCTGGGCGATTTGCACTTCGCTCATGCGCGTCAGGTCCAGGGTTTCGCCAAACCAGGCCTTGCCGTGGCTGGGTCGGGTCTTGCCGGTGATCACGTCCATCAGCGTGGTCTTGCCCGCGCCGTTGGGGCCGATGATGCAGCGCAATTCGCCAACGCCGATGTACAGGTTCAGGTCGTTGAGGGCCTTGAAACCGTCGAAGCTGACGCTGATATCTTCCAGGGTCAGAATGGTGCCGTGGCGGGTGTTGAGCCCTTTGCCCGCGACCTGGCCGATGCCAATCGCATCGCGGCCGCTGCCTGCGTCGAAAATAGGTTCAAGCATGACGTTCCTCATTTCTTCAGCAGGCCGATAACGCCCTTGGGCAGGTACAGGGTGACGATGATGAACAGCGCGCCCAGGAAGAACAGCCAGTACTCGGGGAAGGCCACGGTAAACCAGCTCTTCATGCCATTGACCACACCAGCGCCGAGCAACGGCCCGATCAACGTGCCACGCCCGCCCAGCGCTACCCACACAGCGGCTTCGATGGAGTTGGTCGGTGACATTTCACTGGGGTTGATGATGCCCACCTGCGGCACATACAGCGCACCGGCAAGGCCGCACAACACTGCGCTCAACACCCACACGAACAGCTTGAAACCGCGTGGGTCGTAACCGCAGAACATCAGGCGGTTCTCGGCATCGCGCAGGGCGGTGAGCACACGCCCGAACTTGCTCTTCGCCAGGCGCCAGCCGATGTAGAGGCTCGCCACCAGCAACAGCACCGTGGCGATAAACAACACCGCCCGCGTGCCCGGTTCAGTGATGCCAAAGCCGAGGATGCTGCGGAAATTGGTAAAGCCGTTGTTGCCACCGAACCCGGTCTCGTTGCGAAAGAACAACAGCATCCCCGCGAACGTCAGGGCCTGGGTCATGATCGAGAAATACACGCCCTTGATCCGCGAGCGGAAGGCGAAGAAACCGAACACCAATGCCAGCACACCGGGGGCCAGTACCACCAGGCACAACGCCCAGAGGAAGTGGTCGGTGCCGGCCCAGTACCAGGGCAATTCGGTCCAGGACAAAAAGGTCATGAACGCCGGCAACTCGCTGCCTGCCGCCTGGCGCATCAAGTACATGCCCATGGCGTAGCCGCCCAGGGCGAAGAACAAACCGTGGCCCAGGGACAACATCCCGGCGTAACCCCACACCAGGTCCAGCGCGAGGGCGACGATGGCGTAACAGAGAATTTTGCCCACCAGGGTCAAGGTGTAGGCCGACACATGCAGCGGGTTGTCGGCAGACAAGAGTGAACACAGGGGCAAGGCCAGCAGCAGGAGCAGGATGACTGCACCGACTGCAATCGTGACTTTGGGGCCGGCCTTTTGCGTGGCCGTAAGCATCAATGGCTGGTTCATCAGTCGATCACCCGTCCTTTCAGTGCGAAGAGTCCTTGCGGGCGTTTCTGGATAAACAGAATGATCAGCGCGAGGATCAGGATCTTGCCGAGCACGGCGCCGATCTGGGGTTCGAGGATTTTGTTGGCTATTCCTAAGCCAAAGGCGGCCATGACACTGCCGGCCAACTGGCCGACGCCGCCGAGCACCACCACCAGGAACGAGTCGATGATGTAGCTCTGGCCCAGGTCCGGGCCGACGTTGCCGATCTGGCTCAGCGCCACGCCGCCCAAACCTGCGATACCGGAGCCGAGGCCAAAGGCGAGCATGTCCACGCGCCCGGTGGGCACGCCGCAGCAGGCGGCCATGTTGCGGTTCTGGGTGACGGCGCGCACGTTCAGACCCAGGCGCGTCTTGTTCAGCAGCAGCCAAGTGAGCACCACCACGAACAGCGCAAAGGCGATGATCACGATGCGGTTGTACGGCAGCACCAGATTGGGCAGTACCTGGATGCCGCCAGACAGCCAGGCCGGGTTCGACACTTCGACGTTCTGCGCACCGAACACCAGGCGCACCAGCTGGATCAGCATCAGGCTGATGCCCCAGGTGGCGAGCAGGGTTTCCAGTGGGCGGCCATACAAGTGACGGATGACTGTGCGTTCCAGCGCCATGCCGATGGCCGCGGTGACAAAAAACGCCACCGGCAACGCGATCAACGGGTAGAACTCGATGGCCTGGGGCACATAGCGCTGCATCATCAACTGCACCACATAGGTGGAGTAGGCGCCGAGCATCAGCATCTCGCCGTGGGCCATGTTGATCACGCCGAGCAGGCCGAAGGTGATCGCCAGGCCCAGGGCCGCCAGCAGCAGGATCGAGCCCAGGGACATGCCGCTGAACGCCTGGCCGAGGATCTCACCCATCATCAGTTTGCGTTTGACCTGGGCCAGGCTGGTTTCAGCGGCGGTGTGCACGGCGGCGTCGGCTTCCACGCCTGGCGCCAGCAGCGCTTCAAGGCGCGTGCGGGCCAGCGGGTCGCCGGTGCTGCCGAGCAAGCGCACGGCCGCCAGGCGCACTACCGGGTCGGGGTCGACCAATTGCAGGTTGGCCAGGGCCAGGCTCAGGGCGCTGTGCACCTGCTCATCCGTTTCGGCGGCGACCTGCTGGTCGAGGAATTTAAGTTGTGCAGGCACCGCGCTTTTTTGCAGGGTGCGCGCTGCGTCCAGGCGCACCTTGGGGTCGGCGGCGAGCAGTTGCTGGCTGGCTTGCACGTTATTGATCAAACCGCGCAGGCGGTTATTCAGGCGCACGGTCTTGGTTTCACCGTTGAGCGTGAGTTGGCCTTGCTCAAGGGCATCCACCAACTCGATACGCGTTGGGTCGGGGTGGGCGGCCCAGTCCTGCAGGAGTTTGGCTTGCTGCACCGGGTTGGCGGCAAGGAAGTCTTCGGCGTCGCTGGCGTGTGCGCCAAAGGGCAGCACCAGCAGCACGGCGAGGATGAGGCGGTGGAGGGCAGTGGGCATAGCAAAATGTCCTGATCATGCGGGGACAGTGTGGGAGCAGGCTGTGTGGGGGCTGGCTTGCCTGCGATGGCATCGCTGCGGTGTGTCAGGCACACCGAGTTGTTTGCATCGCAGGCAAGCCAGCTCCCACAGTGACCATGTCCCACATTCGAGCTGTGGGGGCGTTAGTTGCTCTTCACGGCATAGTCCGGCTTTTTGTCATTGCCCGGAATGTAAGGGCTCCATGGCTGCGCACGAATCGGCGCTTCGGTCTGCCACACCACCGAGAACTGCCCGTCGGCCTGGATCTCACCGATCATCACCGGCTTGTGCAGGTGGTGGTTGGTCTTGTCCATGGTCAGGGTGAAGCCCGACGGCGCGGCGAAGGTCTGGCCGCCCAGGGCTTCACGCACTTTGTCGACGTCGGTGGACTTGGCTTTTTCCGCCGCCTGCGCCCACATATGGATGCCCACATAGGTGGCTTCCATCGGGTCGTTGGTCACGGCTTTGTCGGCGCCCGGCAGGTTGTGTTTCTTGGCGTAGGCTTTCCAGTCGGCCACGAACTTCTGGTTCACCGGGTTTTCCACCGACTGGAAGTAGTTCCAGGCCGCGAGGTTGCCCACCAACGGCTTGGTGTCGATGCCACGCAGTTCTTCTTCACCCACCGAGAACGCCACCACCGGTACCTCGGTGGCTTTCAAGCCTTGGTTGGCCAGTTCTTTGTAGAACGGCACGTTGGAGTCGCCATTGACGGTGGAGACCACAGCCGTCTTGCCACCGGCGGAGAACTTCTTGATGTTGGCGACGATGGTCTGGTAATCGGCGTGGCCGAACGGGGTGTAGACCTCTTCGATGTCTTTATCCGCCACGCCTTTGGAATGCAGGAACGAGCGCAGGATCTTGTTGGTGGTGCGCGGGTACACATAGTCGGTGCCGAGCAGGAAGAAACGCTTGGCGCTGCCGCCTTCTTCGCTCATCAGGTATTCCACCGCCGGGATCGCCTGCTGGTTCGGCGCCGCACCGGTATAGAACACGTTGGGCGACATCTCTTCACCTTCGTACTGCACCGGGTAGAACAGCAAACCGTTGAGTTCTTCAAACACCGGCAACACCGATTTACGCGACACTGAGGTCCAGCAGCCGAACACCACGGCGACCTTGTCCTGGGTCAGCAGTTGGCGGCCTTTCTCGGCGAACAGCGGCCAGTTGGACGCTGGGTCTACCACCACCGGTTCGAGCATCTTGCCGTTCACCCCGCCTTTGGCGTTGATCTCGTCGATGGTCATCAGCGCCATGTCTTTGAGCGAGGTTTCGGAGATCGCCATGGTCCCGGACAACGAGTGCAGGATGCCGACCTTGATGGTCTCGGCGGCCTGGACGGTCCAGGTCAAACCCATGGCGGCAATGGATGCCGACAAAGTGAAAGCCTTGATCAAGCTGCGACGCTTCATGGTGCGATCTCCGTGTACCGATAATTGTTGTGGGGCAGATACACAGGGCTTTGCAAGGGCTGTGCCTGCTACGCCAGACACGGGTTTACCGGCGGGTTCGGGAGGTAAAGCCGCTCCGTGGCGCACCAGGTTGGCGCCACGGAGGCCGTTGGGTGCACGGCAGGCTTCAAAAGAGGGCGTTGGGCGACAATGCTTCAGGCGTTTGCGCTAATGCGTGACAGCAGCAAGCGATCCAGCGCCCACACCAGGACCAACGAAGCCCCTACCAACGGGAAAATGATCGCCAGCCCGAGCATGATCGCCATCGCGGTTTTCCACTTGGGCAGGTCGTGGCGCAGCGGCGGTACACCCAGTCCACCCTGGGGCCGGCGCTTCCACCAGATCACCACGCCGCTGACCGCACTGAGCAGAATCATCAGGCAGATCACCAGCACGATCAGTTGGTTGACCCAGCCGAACATCTTGCCTTCGTGCAGCATCACGCCGGTCTCGGTGGCGCGTGCGACCAGGTTGTAATGATCCCAGCGTACATCGGCCAGGACCTTGCCGGTGTACTGGTCCACGTGCAGGGTGGCGTCGTTGCGCGGGTCGTCGGCGAACACCGCGACGGTGAATACACCGGAGGCGGTGGTGGGGAAGGTAATGCTGTAGCCGGGCTCGACCTTGCGTGTGTTGGCCAGGTCGACCACCTGTTGCAGGCGCACCGTGGGTGCGGCCGGGCCTGCGTGCATTGCGCCGTGATTCATATGCTCGGCGTGGTCGCCGGACATTGGCATCGGCGTGTTTTCCAGGGCCCAGGGCACGGTTTGCTGGGTGGCCGTGTTGAGCACACGGGCCTGCTGGTCGGACTGCGGCACGCTGTTCCACATCGCGGCTGGGAAGGTGTTCCACAGGTCGGCGTATTGCTTGCCCCAGAAGCCGGTCCAGGTCATGCCGCTGAGCAACATCACCAGCAGGAACGCTGCGCCCCAGAAGCCGGCGACAGCGTGCAGGTCACGCCAGAACAAGCGGCCACGGCTGCCGATGCGCGGCCATAACACGCCGCCCGAGGACTTGCCCCGCGGCCACCACAGGTACAGGCCGGACACCACCAGCATCACGCCCCAGCCAGCGGCGAGTTCGATCAGGCGATCGCCGACGGTGCCGATCATCAGTTCGCCGTGCAGGGCGCGGACGATGGCTTGCAGGTTGTTGTTTGCGTCCTGCTCACCGAGGACGGTGCCGCGATAGGGGTCGATGAACACCGTCACTTCGTGGGCATCGTTGCGCATCACGAACTGCGCGCTGCGAGTGGCGTCGGCAGGGGGCAGGTATTTGCTGATCGCGGCGTGGGGGTAGGCGGCCTGGACGCGCTGCAGTTGCTCGTCGGCGCTCAGCGCGTGTTCGGCGGCGGGCACGGTGAGCAGATGGCCGTACATCAGCGGGTCGAGCTGGGGTTTGAACAGGTAGATGATGCCGGTGAGGGCCAGCAGCACCATGAAGGGGGCGACGAAGAGGCCGGCGTAAAAGTGCCAGCGCCAGGCCAGGTTGTAGAAGGAAGTTTTTTGTGTGGTCATCGGGTGCTCCGCATAAGGCTTTTGATTTTTCTTGGTCTGTTACACCGCCATCGCAGGCAAGCCAGCTCCCACAGGGGACTGTAATCCACCTGTGGGCGCAGGCTTGCCTGCGACGCTTTTAGAAGCTCATGTCCACCTTGGTCCAGAGCGTACGCCCCGGCTCCTTGATGGCCTGCGGGTCGTTGGCTGGGTAACCGAAGCCTGCGTTACCGGCCAGATTCAGATGCTCGGCATAAGCCTTGCCGAACAGGTTGTCGACCCCGGTACTGACCTTGAAGTGCTTGTTGATGCGGTAGGCCGCGTTCAGCGAGAACACGCCGAAGCCGCCGCTCTTGTCGTAGTCCTTGCCGACCACGTTGCCTTTGTTTGGATCGATACGGTGTTGCGCCGCGACCACCCTCCACAACGCACCAGCGCTCCAATCGTCTTCGCTGTAGGTCAGGCCCAGGCGCGTGTCCAGCGGTGGCATTTGTGGCAGGGCCTTGCCGTCGCTGCTGTTCTTGCCCCAGGCATAGGCGAGGCTGGCGTCGGCTTTCCAGTGTTGGCTCAGCTTGTACGCTGCGCCCACTTCGCCGCCCATGATGCGTGCGTCCACATTGCGCGCCTGGGAGGTGGTGCCCATCATGCCGGGCCTGTAGTCGAACAGGATGAAGTCGCGCACCTGGCCGACATAGCCCGACACCCAGGCTTCCAGGTCGGCGCTCTTGTACTGGGCACCGAAGTCGAGCTGAGTGGTTTTCTCCGGCTTCACGCCGTCGAAGGCATTCACCGAGCCGGCCGCGCCGGTGTTGGGGGAGAACAGTTCCCAGTAATCCGGGAAACGTTCCGCGTGGCCCAGGCCGGCATACAGCGTGGTGGGGCTGTCCGCCAGGTCGTGCTCATAACGCACAAAGCCCGAGGGCAATGTATCGGCGCGGGTGTCGCCGGCGGTCGGGTTCGGGCGCGACATCATTCCCGAGCCGGTGCGTTGACGGAAGTCCTTGGCCGAGGCGCGGTCCAAGCGCGCGCCGGTGATCAGGCGATCGTTGTCGGCGGCGTACCAGGTCAGTTCGCCGAACACACCGTAGTTGTGGAAATTGGCGTCCTTGTTGCGCGGCAAATCCTTATACGTGTCGATGCCCATGCTGCTGCGCGCACGGTGTTCATTGGTCTGCGCATCCAGGCCGCTGATCAATTGCACATCCGCCCAGCGCCAGGTGGCCTTGATGCGTGCGCCAAGGGTGCGGCGGTCGACGTTGGACGCCATGGGGCCCGCCATCATGCCGGTGCCCGAAGGGACACGCAGGCTGTAGTTGTCCATCACATGGTCGGCGTAGTTGTAGTAGACCTGGGCCTCGACCTTATCCAGCACCTCGCCGATATTGGATTTCTCGAAACGCAGCCCCAGGCTTTCGCGCAGGAACTGCGAGCCGTCCATGCCGCGACCGGCGTAGCGCGCTTCACCATCGCCACGCCCGGCGGTGAGTTCCAGCAGGGTGTCGGCATCGGGCGTGAAGCCCACAGCGACGTCACCGTTCCACTTGTCATAGCGCGAGGCGACGGTGTCGTTGTTGCCGTCCTTGTAGTCGTCGGCATGGGCCTGGTTGCCGATCACGCGCACATAGCCCAATGGGCCGCCAGCAGCAGCATCGATGACCTTGTCGAAACGCCCGTTGGAACCGGCCAATACGCTGGCGTTGACCCGCGTGCCCAGCTCGCCGAATTGCTCGGGTTCACGGTCGAACAGGATGGTGCCCGCTGACGCGCCCGGGCCCCAGAGCACGGTTTGCGGGCCTTTGATCACGGTGAGCTTGTCGTAGGTTTCCGGCGAAATATACGAAGTTGGCGCATCCATGCGGCCCGGGCAGGCGCCGAGCATCATGCCGCCGTTGGTGAGGATATTCAGGCGCGAGCCGAACATGCCGCGCAGCACCGGGTCGCCGTTGGTGCCGCCGTTGCGCACCAGGGCGAAGCCGGGGATGGTCTTGAGGTAGTCGCCGCCATCGCTGGCGGGCACCGGTTGGCGCGGGTCTTTGGGGTTGGTGACCACGGTCAGCGGTGAGCTGGGGGCAATAGCGGTGATGACCGTGGGGCTCAGCTCATGCTCGTCGGCGTGAGCGTGGGCAGCCAATAGTGCACCGCATAACGCGGTGAGCAGGGCAGTACTTCCCAAACGGGTGTCAGCAGAAAACCTGGACATGACAAATTCCATCAATCAATCGTAAACAACACGGCCAGCAGCCTGCGGCTGTCTGTCTAAAGTCGGCCGGGGTGAAGTAACGCTGTGAAGGGCTTACGAAACGATGGGCGGCGCACGGCTACGGGCGCCGGGGAAGATGCTCTGCCGGGCATGGCCCAGGCGCGTGGCGGGTGTGAGGGCGTTGGCGGGCGGCGGGGTGCCGAGGGTTACGTAGGAGACGCTGCCGGGCAGGGCCGGGCAACTGAACAGCAAGCTGCAATAGCCGCATTTTTCCCAGAGAACATGATGCTCGTCGGGGGCTTTGCTGTGCTGCGCAGGTTCACCATGGCAGTTGGGCATGTCCATGGTCATGGACATGCTGGCGTGATGATCCATTGGCATCGCTTGGGAAATCAGCGGACCGATAAAGATCATCAGCATGGCGAACAGGCTGATCCAACTGCCGCGCATCAGGCGGCGGTGGGGAGACAACCTGGCGCGAGGGGCGCCCATCGAGGTTGGCTTACTGGGCGTGCATGTGCTCGTGGCCGGCCATCGGTGGCATTCTCTGTACCGACACTTGCACCTCGACCTTGCCGGCTTTTTCGAAGGTCAGGGTCAGCGGGAATTGCTTGCCGTCGGCCAGCAGGCTGCGGTCTTTGAGGCCAAGCAGCATGACGTGATAGGCCATCGGCGCGAAGGTCAGTTCACCCTTGGCCGGTACGGCGACGCTGGGCACTTGTTGCATCTTCATCAAATCGCCTTGCATTACGTGCTCATGCAATTCGGCTTTCTCCGCCAAGGGCGTCTCGGCACTGAGCAGGCGATCCGGCGTCTCGCCAGTGTTATGAATCACAAAGTACGCCGCGACGGTTGGCGCATTCGGCGGCAATTCCTGGGACCAGGGATTGCTGACCTCCAAGTCTCCGGCCTTGTAGTCTTCGGCATTGGCAGCACTGAACACCGGCAGCAGCAACGCAGCCAGAAGCAGGGAAGATTTAAGCATGGCAGTTCTCCAGAACGGTTCTAAACGCAGTTCACTTGCGAAGAAGATCAGACCGTTGGAGAAGCGCGGGGGTTAAGGCTCGGCCATTGCTGGCGCGGGGTTGGATTGCGCAATAAGCGCGGCGGCAAGTTCTGCACCGCCTCGAAGCGCGTCACATACAACTGCGGCACATGCCCCGGCAGCGCCACCAACGGCGCCGAACCCGAGCAACACCAGCAATGCTGCATGGCGGAGTGATCGTCCGGCGGTGCGGGAATTTCCAGCTTGCCCAGGGCAATCGCCTTGAGGCTCGCGCCATTGGACGAACAGAACCCGCCCCACATCAGACGCTTGACCGGGTCATCGGTCTGCTGCATCGCACTGGCCAACGGCATGGCAAACGCATTGAACAGCACTGCAAGGCAGGCGATCCAGGCAATTGCAAAGCGTTGACGGGCCATGGCGGATAATCCGTAGGGTTAAACGATCAGGCGGGTATTTAGCCTGATCGGGGGGGATAAGTAAAAAGGGCGGGTGTGGTTTGGTGTCGCAGTGTTGGGTTTGAGGATAGACGAGAACGGCCGCTTGCCAATTTTGCAGAAAGGACGCGGCGCACCAGGCGGGCTGATCGTTCCCACGCTCTGCGTGGGAATGCCGCGTTGGACGCTCTGCGTCCGCTTTTAAAGCCGTGACGCGGAGCGTCACAGGATGCATTCCCACGCGGAGCGTGGGAACGATCAAGTCAGGTATAGGGCTTTTTCCAGCCAATGGTTGCGCAGTTGATTGAGCTAGCGCCTTGGCTGGCTGATCTACTACCGTCATTTGATAACGCAATTCCAAAGTGTGTGCGGGCTTGCTCGCGAAAGCGGTGTGTCAGTCGCTGGATGTTTTGGCCGACACACTGCCTTCGCGAGCGAGCCCGCACACATTGGATAGGTGGTGTTTAGAGAACAGCGATTGCCTGTAGCAACGCTGGCACTGCCGTAAATTCTCGATGCACCGCCGCCAACACCGGCCGCTTCAACACCAATACCGGCACCCCACGCTCACGCGCCACTTCCAGCTTCGGCTCGGTGGCGGTGCTGCCGCTGTTCTTGCTGATCAGCACATCAATTCGCCGTTCTTCGAATAACGCCCGCTCGTCCTCGATGAGGAACGGCCCGCGTGCGCCGATCACTTCACAGCGCTTGTTGCCCGGATACACATCCAGCGCGCGCAATGTCCAGAACTGCTCGGCGGGGATTTCGTCGAGGTGCTGCAAAGGTTCGCGACCCAAGGTGAACAGCGGGCGCTTGAAGGGTTTGAGCGCTTCGACCAGTTCGGCCCAGTCGGCGACCTCTCGCCAGTCATCCCCCGGCTGCGGCTGCCAGGCCGGGCGGCGTAATGCCCAGCAAGGTACGCCGCATGCCCTTGCAGCCTCGGCCGCGTTGCGGCTGATCTGCGCCGCATACGGGTGCGTAGCATCAAGGATCAGGCTGATGCGTTCGGCACGTACAAACTGCGCCAGGCCTTCACTACCGCCGTAGCCGCCGACCCGCACCTGGCAGGTGAGGTCGGTGGGTACGCGGCCCACGCCGGCCAGGCTGTAGACGTGTTCAGGCCCCAAGGTGCGGGCGATGGCCAGCGCTTCCGTGACGCCGCCCAGCAGCAGAATTCTTTTCATAGCGGCTTGATCACTTCCAGCAACGTGATCGGCAGCGCCTGGCGCCAGGTATCGAACTCGCCCAAGGGCTGCGCCTGGGCCACATGGATGCGGGTCAGTTCGCCGCCATGCTCGGCACGCCAGTTCATCAAGGTCATTTCGCTTTGCAGGGTCACGGCATTGGCAACCAGGCGGCCACCGGGGCGCAGGTGTTGCCAGCAGGTATCGAGCACGCCGTCGCGGGTGACGCCGCCGCCGATGAAGATGGCGTCTGGTGTTTCCAGGCCGCTTAACGCCTCCGGCGCCTTGCCGCGAATCAGTTGCAGACCGGGCACCCCGAGGGCGTCGCGGTTGTGTTCGATCAGGCCTTGGCGGCCGGTGTCGGCTTCAATCGCCAAGGCACGACAGCTGGGATGGGTGCGCATCCATTCAATACCGATGGAGCCACTGCCCGCGCCCACGTCCCATAACAGTTCGCCCGGCATGGGCGCGAGGCGGGCGAGGGTCATGGCGCGCACATCGCGCTTGGTCAGTTGGCCATCGTGTTTGAAGGCTGAGTCCGGCAAGCCGGCAAGACGCGACAGACGCGGTGCGTTCGCATCCGCCAGGCAGTCGATGGCGACCAGGTTCAAATCGGCAACCGTAATGTGCTCCCACGCTTGCGCGTGCCCGTCGATACGCCGTTCAGCCGGGCCGCCCAGGTGTTCAAACACACTGATGCGGCTGGGGCCAAAACCGCGCTCGGTTAACAACGCAGCAATCAAGGCGGGACTGCTGCCGTCATTGCTCAATACCAACAAGCGCACGCCACTGGCCAAATGCGCGTTGATTGCCGCCAATGGCCGCGCCACTACCGACAATGTCACCACCTCCTGCAACGGCCAGCCCAAGCGCGCCGCCGCCAGGGATACCGACGAGGGCGCTGGCAAAATCGTCAACTCCTCAGCCGCCACTTGCCGGGCCAGGCTGGCGCCGACGCCATAGAGCATCGGGTCGCCACTGGCCAATACGCACACAGGCTCTCCACGCCGCGACAACACCGGCTCCAGGGAAAACGGGCTCGGCCACAGCTGGCGCTCGCCACCAATACACTGCGGCAGCAGGTCCAACTGGCGCTGAGCACCTATAATCCGCTTGGCGCGCAGCAAGGCATGCCGGGCATTCCTGCCCAGGCCTTTGAAGCCGTCTTCACCGATGCCTACAACCGTCAGCCAGGGCGACATATCAATTCCTTGAACGACATCCGACGGGCAGGCTTTTCATGCCGCCGGACAAAGCAGGCATAATACCGCGCCTTTACCCGTCAACCGGTAGCCCCGTGAACCCAACGCCCGCTGTGAATACCTTGCGCCCCTCGGCTTGTCCGGGGTTGCTGCGTATTGTGCAGGCGTTGGACGGCGGCATTTGCCGAGTCAAATTGGCGGGCGGCGCGATCACTGCCGCCCAGGCCCACGCCGTGGCGGACGCGGCCCAGGCGTATGCGGGCGGGGTGATCGAGGCGACCAACCGCGCCAACCTGCAGATCCGCGGCATCGGCGCCGAGCAGGAGGCGTTGATCGCCCGGCTGCTGGCGGCGGGCCTGGGCCCTAGCAACGCGGGCGGTGACGACGTGCGCAACCTGATGCTCAGCCCCAGCGCCGGCATCGACCCGCAGATGTTGTTCGACACCCGCCCTCTGGCCGCGCAGATCCTCGCCACCCTGGAGAACCATCCGCGTTTCCATGAGCTGTCGGCCAAGTTCGCGGTGCAACTCGATGGCGGCGAAGACCTGGCGATGCTCGAGCATCACCACGACCTGTGGTTGTCGGCCTTCATACGCCATGGCGAAACCCTGCTCGCGTTTGGCCTGGCCGGCTGTCCGGGCCTGGATGCGCCCCTGGCCGCCGTGCCATTGGGCCAAGGCCTTGAGTTGGTAGTGGCAGTGCTGGAAGCCTTTCTGGACCTCGCCACCCCAGAGCAAACGCGCATGCGCCATTTGCCGGTGGATAACGTGCTGAACCATTTGCGCTTGCCGTTGCTGCCAGCCGACGGCTTCACACGCCCGCCCAGCGACGCGTCGCTCCAGGTGGGCACTTATCCACAAGTGCAAAAGAATCAGTTCTACGTCGCCGCCCTCGCGCCCTTGGGCCGCCTGGCCCCGGCAATGCTCAAGGGCGCCGCACAACTGGCCAGTGACTATGGGGACGGCACCTTGCGCTTCACCCCTTGGCAAGGCGTGCTGGTGCCCAACGTCGAAAAGCCTCACGCCGTGACCGAGCGCCTGGCGCAACTGGGCTTTATCTGCTCGCTCGGCCACCCGCTGGCGCGCATGATTGCCTGCACCGGTTCCAGCGGCTGCGCAAAAGGCCTGGCCGACACCAAGGCCGACGCCGTGCAACTGGCCGCTCTGCAACCGGGCGTTGAGGTGCATCTGTCCGGCTGTCCGCGCTCCTGCGCTGCCGCGCACACCGCGCCAGTCACCTTGCTGGCGGTGAGCCCCGGCCACTACGACCTCTATTTTCGCGATGCAGCCCAGCCTGGTTTTGGCCGGCTGCACGCGCGCACTCTTTCCATTGAAGCGGCGGGCGCCCTGTTGCGCGCTCGTCCACGGAGCAACACCGATGATTGATTACATCCGCGACGGTCAGGAGATCTATCGCAACTCCTTCGCCATTATTCGCGCGGAAGCCAAGTTGGACCGCATCCCGGCTGATTTGGAAAAACTCGCGGTGCGGGTGATTCATGCGTGCGGCATGGTCGAAGCCATCGACGGCCTGCAATTCTCCGAAGGGGCCGGCAAGGCCGGGCGTGACGCGTTGGCCGCTGGCGCGCCGATTCTGTGCGATGCGCGGATGGTCTCCGAAGGCGTGACCCGCGCACGCCTGCCAGCCAATAACCCAGTGATCTGCACCCTGCGCGACGACAGCGTGCCGGAGCTGGCGCGGGAGTTGGGCAACACCCGTTCGGCCGCCGCCCTTGAACTGTGGCGCCCGCACCTGGAAGGCAGTGTGGTGGTGATCGGCAACGCGCCGACCGCGTTGTTCTATCTGTTGGAAATGCTCGACGCCGGCGCGCCGAAACCGGCGTTGATCCTGGGTTTCCCGGTGGGCTTTGTCGGCGCCGCCGAATCCAAGGCCATGCTCGCCGCTGACAGCCGTGGGGTGCCGTACGTGATCATGCAAGGTCGCCTGGGCGGCAGCGCCATGGCTGCTGCCGCCGTCAATGCCCTGGCCACGGAGGTCGAATAATGCAGGTGCGCGGACGTTTGCTTGGCCTGGGCGTAGGCCCCGGCGACCCGGAACTGATCACCGTCAAGGCTCTGCGCTTGCTGCGCGAATCGCCGGTGGTGGCGTACTTCGTGGCCAAGGGCAAGAAGGGCAACGCCTTCGGCATCATCGAGGACCACCTGGTGCCACAACAGACCCTGATGCCGCTGGTGTACCCGGTGACCACCGAAGTGCTGCCCGCGCCGCTGTCCTACGAGCAAGTGATCAGCGACTTCTACGACAACGCCAGCCTCGACGTGGCCGCGCACCTGGACGCGGGCCGCGACGTGGCGGTGATCTGCGAAGGTGACCCGTTTTTCTACGGCTCCTACATGTACCTGCATGACCGCCTGGCCGAGCGCTACGACGCCGAGGTGATTCCAGGCGTGTGCTCGATGCTCGGTGGTGCCTCGGTACTCGGCGCGCCGTTGGTGTATCGCAACCAGAGCTTGTCGGTGCTTTCGGGCGTATTGCCCCACGACGAACTCAAGCGTCGCTTGGCCGATGCCGATGCCGCCGTGGTCATGAAGCTGGGGCGCAACTTTCCGAAAGTGCGCCAGGTGCTGGAAGAACTGGGTCTGGCCGAGCGGGCGCTGTATGTGGAGCGCGCGACCATGGCCAACCAGAAGATTGTGCCGCTGGACCAGGTGGACCCGGCGTCTTCGCCGTACTTCTCACTGATCATCGTGCCCGGTGAACGGTGGCAAGGTTGATGACCCCGGCGATTGTGATTCTGGGCCAGGGCAGCCTGGCGACTGCGCGCAAGCTCCAGCAGGTTTACCCCGGCGCGTTGATCCACGGTTTGGCCACACGGGTTGAAGGTGCAGACCGTACCTACAGCGAATTCGGCGCGACCTTGCGTCAGCTCTATCAGCAGGGCACACCACTGATTGCCCTGTGTGCTGCGGGCATTGTGATCCGCACCCTGGCGCCGTTGCTGCTGGAAAAGGGCGAAGAGCCCGCCGTGCTGGCCGTGGCTGAAGACGGCAGCGCCGTGGTGCCATTGCTCGGTGGCCTGGGTGGCGTGAACCTGATGGCGCGCGACATTGCCGCAGCGCTCGGCGTGCCTGCCGCCATCACCACCAGCGGCGAGTTGCGCTTTGGCACCTGCCTGCTCAACCCACCAGCGGGCTATCAATTGGCCGATATCGAGTTGGGCAAACGCTTTGTCTCCGACCTTCTGGCCGGCGAAAGCGTGCGTATCGAAGGCACGGCGCCATGGCTGGAGGACGCTAACCTGCCTCAGGATCAACAAGCGCGCCTGGCGATTCATGTAGGCAGTGCCGAGCGCACACCGACAGCCAACGAGTTGCTGATTTACCCGCAGAATGTCTACGTTACCTGCCGGCCGGGTGCGCAGTTGGCCGAGCGTGTGCGCACGGCGTTGCAGAAGGCGGGCGTGGCCGTGCAATCTCTGGCCTGCCTGCTGGCCAGCGACCTGCAGATGGCTGACGCGTCCTTGCATGAGGCCGCGTCGGCCTTGGGTGTACCGTTGCGCTTTGCCGCGCTGACACCCGTTGCGGACATCAGTATTACCGTGGCCGAGCAGCCCTTGGACCTGTCACAGGTTGGGCGCCCTCGCGGGCGTCTGGCGGTGATCGGCCTGGGCCCCGGTGCCGCTGAACTGATGGTTCCGGCGGTGAAGGCGGAACTGGCGCGTTGCACCGATGTGCTGGGCTATGAAACCTACGTGCGCATGGCCGGGCCGTTCCGTGACGATCAAGTGCAACACTGCACCGACAACCGCGAAGAAATGCAGCGCGCCCGCCACGCCTTCGAGCTAGCTGCGCAAGGCCGCTCGGTGGTGGTGGTGTCCTCTGGTGACCCGGGTGTATTCGCCATGGCCGCGGCGGTGATCGAGGCGCTGCACGAGTCCAGCGAGCCGGCCTGGCATCAGGTCGACCTGGAAATCCTGCCAGGGGTCTCCGCCTCGCTGGCCACCGCCGCCCAGGCAGGCGCGCCGCTTGGGCATGACTTCTGTGTGATGTCGCTGTCGGATAACCTCAAGCCTTGGTCGATCATCGAAAAACGCCTGGACCTGGCTGCCCAGGCCGACCTGGCCTTGGCGTTCTACAACCCGATCTCGCGGTCGCGGCCTTGGCAACTGGGGCGCGCCCTGGAGATCGTCGCGCTGCATCGCACGCCGCAGACGCCGGTAGTGCTGGGCCGTGACATCGGCCGTCCAGGCCAGACGCTGCGCGTCACTACCTTGGGGCAACTGACGCCCGAGCAGGTGGACATGCGCACCATGGTGCTGATCGGTTCATCCACCACCTGTGTGTTCCCGCGCGCGGGTGGCGGCGAGTGGGTTTACACACCACGTTGGTATGGCGATAAACCCAACTCCTGAAAACAGCCCCGTTGGCTGCCGGAAAGCTCCGAATAACCCAGGGATTCCCCTGGCGTTGTTCGGAGCTTTTTCTTTTTTATGCGATGAAAACCGCACGCCTGCCCGCTGCGCCTTGTCATTGCTGGACGCTGGTTTTGGGCGGGGCAGGCCAAGGGATGTTTGTCGCATGGAAACCCCGCCGCTCCCTGGACTAGTGTGGAAGCAAGCCCCATGTGGGGTGCTTGTGGAGAACAGAAAATGGAGCGACGTCACAAAAGGATCAACAGCAAAAAAAGGCGCAAGTTGATTGCCGCCTACAAGTTGCCGGGCGCACCTGCCAGGCAGGCCACGGCAGTGTTGGATAGCGAGGATGATTGCAATGCGGCCGTGGTCAACAACGGCGTGATTTCGTTTGCCGAAGGCTTGTCGGCGTTGAATCGGGAATACGTGCGCAAAAGCTATCTGCTGGCCAGCAGTTATGTGAGCGATGTGCTGAACGTCCAGCGAGGCAGCGAGGCGTGGTACGAGGAATTTATCAAGGTGATGGTCAGCCTGGGGTGGCTGCCGCTGCGCAGTCGCTTTGAGCGAGTCTCGCGTGCGGGCAAGGGCCTGACGGTGCAACTGGCGGCGCTGAGTATCATCGCCTCGATGCTGACGTCTACCGCGCTGTCCGGGCCATTGCTCAGCGCATTGCCAAAGCTGGCCGCCGATGCGCTGGACGCTCTGAAGCGCCAGCCAGCGTCTTTCGAGCTGTTCAAGCGCAATTGCGCGGTGCGTGAAGGCGGCGATTTCGGCCTGGCCTCCTGCGCTGAAACAGACGGCGAGTTGATCATGGTGCTGGTGACTTACAGCACCCATGGTGTGGATAAACAGGTGGGCCTGCCCTTTCTGGAGTGGGACAGCTCCTCGTTCGAGGCCTTCAGCGGGCAGACTTGCCTGGTGCTCAATACCTCGATGGTCAACGAGAAAACCATCCAACTGATGCGCGAAAGCGCCGGTGACAAAGTGGAAATGGCTATCGCCAAATACCGGATCTAGGGCACCAGGTAGCCGCGTACCCCGGTAAAAATGATTTGCGCGGCCAGGGCGCAGACGAACAGGCCCATCAACCGGCTGACAATCTGCAAGCCCTGGTCGCCGAGAATGCGTTCGATACGGTTGGACAGGTACAGCACCACGCCCACCGTCAGGCTGGCCAGGGCAATACTGAGGATGGCGGTGAGCTTGTCGTCCCAGTGCGGTTGGCTGACGCCCATCACCAGCAAGGCGCCAATGGTGCCGGGGCCGACGGTGAGGGGGATGGTCAGCGGCACGATGGTCACGTCCTGCTGCACGTTGTCGGTCTGCACCGCCGACTTGCCCTGGGCCATGCCTAATGCGGAGATAAACAACACGCTGCCGGCGCCGATACGGAACGCGTCGACGGTAATGCCGAACACACTGAAAATCACCCGTCCAAACAGGTAGAGCAGCACGCTCGATACCAGGGTGGCCAGTGCAACTTTCCACGCCAGGCGCCGACGCTCCTTGCTGGAATAGCCACGGGTCAGGCTGATAAAGCAGGACAGCACAAAGAACGGGCTGTAGAGCACCAGCATCTTCAGGTAAACGCTGAACAACACATGGAGCATGTGGGGCGGCTCGCGGGCGGGGAAAGTGTGGAGGAGTCTATCCGACACAGATCAAATGTGGGAGCTGGCTGATCGTTCCCACGCTCTGCTGATCGTTCCCACGCTCTGCGTGGGAATGCATCCAGTGACGCTCTGCGTCGCGTTCAAGCAGGACGCGGAGCGTCCCGGGCGGCGTTCCCACGCGGAGCGTGGGAACGATGATCAGGAAAGGGTGCTGTGCTCAGGGCGCTCTTGGCGCTGCGCCACCCAGTAGTCCACCAGCTCGCGCAGTTGCGACAGTTCCACCGGCTTGGCCATATGCCCGTCCATGCCCGCCTGGCGTGCGCGTTCTTTGTGTTCCGACAGGATATGCGCGGTAAGCGCCACCACCGGCGTGCGCACGCGTTGATGGCTGATTTCCCACGCCCGCAGTTGCTGCGTGGCGGAGAAACCATCGAGGATCGGCATCTCACAGTCCATCAATACCAGGTCATAACGCTGGGCTTTCATTGCCTGCAGCGCTTCTTCGCCGTTGCTGGCGGTGTCCGGGTTGAGGTTGAGCTTGCCGAGCATGCCGCGAATCACTTTGGTGGAGATACTGTTGTCTTCGGCTACCAGGATGCGGAAATCGCTGGGCACGGTAATGGTTGCCGGTGCGCTGGGGGCCGGGCGTGCAACGAGGGCGCCTTTGCTGCGCTGGGTCAGCTCATCGGCCAAGGTGGTCTTGAGGGTATAACCCGCCACTGGCTTGGCGAGAATGCGTTTGATCCCACAGTTGCGCGCAATGATCTTGCTCGGCGCGTTACTGATGCCGGTGAGCATGATCAGCAGTATGTCGTGGTTCAGGCTCGGATCTTCCTTGATCTTCGCCGCCAGTTGCATGCCGGTCATGCCGGGCATGTTCTGGTCCAGCAGCACCACGTCAAAGTAATCACGCAGGTGCGCCTTGGTACGCAGCAGCGCCAGGGCCTCCTTGCCCGAAGGCGCGGCGCTGACGTTCAGGCCCCAGGCCGTGCACTGCTGCACCAGCACTTTGCGGCAGGTGTCGTTATCGTCCACCACCAGTACGCGGGCGTCCTTGAGCGGGCCGTCGAGGTCGCTGGTCGGATGCTCCAGGCGCTCCGGGTCCAGGGGCAGGGTCAGCCACAGGGTGCTGCCCTGGTGACTGCCGCTTTTGATGCCGAACTCGCCGTTCATCAACAGGATCAATTGGCGGGCAATGACCAGGCCCAGGTGGCCGCTCAAACGCGTCGCCGAGAGGAAGTTCTTGCTGTGCAGTTCGCTGTGCAGCAGGGCGTCGCGTTCGGCGGCTTCCATGGGCACGCCGCTGTCTTGCACGGCAATGCGCAGGCGTGGCTTGGGGCTGCGCTCATCCAGGGCGACGACGATCAGCACTTCGCCTTCATCGGTTTTGTGCAGGGCGTTTTCCAAAAGGCTCAGCAGCGCCTGGCGCAGCCGCGTCGGATCACCGCTGATCACCCGTGGCACCTGAGGCTGGATAAAGCTGATCAGCTCGACATTCTGCTGCTCGGCCTTGGCGCGGAAGATGCTCAGGCAGTCGTCGATCAATGCATTGAGGTCGAACTGCACATCATCGAGTTCGATCTGACCGGATTCGAGCTTGGAAATGTCGAGAATTTCGTTGATCAGGGTGAGCAACTCATTACCGGCGCTGTGGATGGTCTGCACATAGTCGCGTTGCTTCACCGACAATGGCGTGCCCAGCAGTAACTCGGTCATGCCCAGCACACCGTTCATGGGCGTGCGGATTTCGTGGCTGATCTTCGCCAGGAACTCGGCCTTGGCGGCGATTTCGGCGTTGCTGGCCGCCAGGTCGCGGCTCAGGCTGAAGCGGGTTTCGACAATGGCGCGCTGGCGCTCGCCGAGGGCCAGGCTCATCAGCAGGCCGCTGAGGCAGATAAAGCTCAGCAGGGTGACGATCAGGCCTTGTGGCGCCACCAGGGTGAGGCCGAGCAGGGCGGGCAGGATGATCAGCGTGCCGATGTTGAACACCACCATGGCCGCCACGAACAAGCGCGCCGGGCGGTAGCCTTTTTGCCAATGATAGGCCGAGACGAACAGCATGCTCAGGCCCGCCAGCGCGACCAGGGCATAGGTGATGATGTTCAGCGGCAAGGTGTTGACGAACAACAACAGCAAGCCGCACAGGACGATCAGCAGGATGTCCGCCATCAACACTTTGTTCAGCGGATGCGGGCCCAGTGGCATGAAAAAGCGGTAGGCAAACATCAACCCGCAGGGTGCGGTCAGCAGTAGGGCCAGGTAGGCGCCAGGGGTCTGGATCGCGTGCCAGTTCGGCAGCCACGGCCCCACCAGGTTGAGCAGTAGCGCCAGGCTGAGCATCAACAGGAATTCGCACGCGGCCAGCCACAGGCTACTGCGCGAGCGGTGGTAGGCGAAGCGCGTGAGGTTGTGCAGGATCAGCATCGACAGCACGCCGAACAGCAGACCGTAGATCAATGTCTGGTTCTGGTTGGCAGCGGCCAGCACCGCCGGTTCCAGGGTGATGTAAGGGCGCAGTTCGTGCTCCGAGACCAGGCGCAAATACACCTCCAGGGGCCGCGGGCTCTGGGGCATCGGTAACATGAAGTCACTGCTGGGCAACGGGCGCTCAGCCTGGGGTTGGCGAGTGCCGGTGATTTGCTGCTCCACCAGGGTGTCGCCGTCCAGCACGTACAGGCTCAGGCTGGACAGGTCCGGGGCAAACACCCGCAGCACTTGTTCGTGCTTGCCGGGTTGCAGTCTGAAGCGCACCCACAACGCACCGTCCGGCTGCGCGGCAGTGATCCGGTCCAGTTCGATGGGGCTGAATTGATTGGTATAGCGGGCGGAACGGATGTCGCTCAGTTGCAGGTCGGCCTGTTCATCAAGCAATACCGCCCAGCCACTGCCTTGTGCGGCGGCCTGGGCCGGTAGCAAGCAGAGCAGGGTCAGTAGACTGATTGTGAAACCTATGGCGATCCTGAGCCAGCGCACGGCGAAATCCCTTCGGTAGGTGAATGCACGGGTTAACTATGCGCGGGGCGACAGGGTACGGCAAGGGCCAAAGGCCCTTACCTAACCGAACGGATAGCTACTGCAAGTGTAGCTGCTCAGTTGTTCTCACCACGTTCGCGGGCAATGGCACGGTAGCCAATGTCGGTGCGGTAGAAGCAGCCTTTCCAGTCGATTTTCGCCGCCAGTTTGTAGGCCTGTTGTTGCGCGGCATCGACACTGGCACCCATCGCGGTTGCGCACAATACGCGGCCACCGGCGGTTACAACTTTGCCGTCCTTGAGCGCGGTGCCCGCATGGAACACCTTGCCTTCCAGCGCAGCGGCGGCGTCGAGGCCTTCGATCACATCGCCCTTGGCGTAGTCGGCAGGGTAGCCACCGGCCGCCAGTACAATGCCGACGCTCGGGCGTGGGTCCCACTGCGCTTCGACCTTGTCCAGGGCCTGGGCGAGGGCGGCTTCCACCAGCAGCACCAGGCTCGATTGCAGGCGCAGCATCACCGGTTGGGTTTCCGGATCGCCGAAGCGGCAGTTGAACTCGATGACTTTGGGGTTACCTGCTTTGTCGATCATCAGGCCGGCATAGAGGAAACCGGTGTATACGTTGCCTTCATCCGCCATGCCGCGAACGGTTGGCCAGATCACCAGGTCCATGACGCGCTGGTGCACGTCGGCGGTTACGACGGGTGCCGGGGAGTAGGCACCCATGCCGCCGGTGTTCGGGCCGCTGTCGCCGTTGCCGACGCGCTTGTGGTCCTGGCTGGTGGCCATCGGCAATACGTTCTTGCCGTCGACCATCACGATAAAGCTGGCTTCTTCGCCATCGAGGAATTCCTCGATGACCACCCGCGAGCCGGCGTCACCAAAGGCATTGCCGGCGAGCATGTCGCGCACGGCGTCTTCGGCTTCCTGCAGGGTCATGGCGACTATCACGCCTTTACCGGCAGCCAGGCCATCGGCCTTGATCACGATCGGTGCACCTTTCTCACGCAGGTAAGCCAGGGCCGGCTCGATCTCGGTGAAGTTCTGGTAGTCGGCCGTGGGGATCTTGTGGCGAGCCAGGAAGTCCTTGGTGAAGGCTTTCGAGCCTTCCAGCTGGGCGGCGCCCGCGGTAGGCCCGAAGCAGTCCAGGCCACGGCTGCGAAACAGATCGACGACGCCTGCCACCAGTGGCACTTCCGGGCCGACGATGGTCAAGGAAACATTCTTCTCGGCAAAATCTGCCAACTGCTCCAGGGCCAGCACGTCGATGGCGACGTTTTCGCACTTGGCTTCGATGGCGGTGCCGGCGTTGCCGGGGGCCACGAAGACTTTCTGCACGCGTGGGTCCTGGGCTACTTTCCAGGCCAGGGCGTGTTCACGGCCACCGCTGCCAATGATCAAAACATTCATTTCAAAAACCTCGTTAGGATGATCGTTCCCACGCTCTGCGTGGGAATGCCTCTACGGACGCTCTGCGTCCGAGGGACGCGGAGCGTCCCTGGCTGCGTTCCCACGCGGAGCGTGGGAACGATCAATCAGTGGCGGAAGTGGCGCATGCCGGTGAAGACCATCGCAATGCCAGCTTCATCAGCGGCGGCGATGACTTCTGCATCACGCATCGAACCGCCCGGTTGGATCACGGCGGTCACGCCGGCTTTTGCAGCGTTGTCCAGGCCGTCACGGAACGGGAAGAATGCATCGGAAGCCATCACCGAACCCACCACCTGCAAACCGGCGTGCTCAGCCTTGATCGCGGCGATACGCGCCGAGTTCACGCGGCTCATCTGACCAGCGCCGACACCGATGGTCTGGCGGTTCTTGGCGTAGACGATGGCGTTGGACTTGACGTATTTGGCCACTTTCCAGGCGAAGATCAGGTCGTTGATCTCTTGCTCGGTCGGTGCGCGCTTGGTCACGACTTTCAGGTCCTGGCTGCCGATCATGCCGATGTCGCGGCTCTGTATCAGCAGGCCGCCATTGACGCGTTTGTAGTCCCAGGCTGCTGCACGGTCTGCCGACCACTCGCCACAGGCCAGCAGGCGCACGTTGGCTTTGGCGGCGACGATGGCGCGGGCTTCTTCGCTGACGCTTGGGGCGATGATGACTTCGACGAACTGGCGCTCGACGATGGCCTTGGCGGTCTCGGCATCCAGTTCGCGGTTGAAGGCAATGATGCCGCCGAATGCGGATTCGGTGTCGGTGGCGTAGGCCAGTTCGTACGCCTGGCGGATACCGCCTTCAGCGTCCGGGCTGACGGCCACGCCGCACGGGTTGGCGTGCTTGACGATCACGCAGGCCGGTTTGACGAAGCTCTTCACGCATTCCAGCGCGGCATCGGTATCGGCCACGTTGTTGTAGGAAAGTTCTTTGCCTTGCAGTTGGGTCGCGGTGGCAATGCCCACTTCGGCAGGCTTGGCTTCCACGTAGAACGCCGCGCTCTGGTGCGGGTTCTCGCCGTAGCGCATTTCCTGGGCCTTGATGAACTGGCTGTTGAAGGTGCGCGGGAACTGGCTGCGGCCTTCGGTGCTGAGGGTGTCAGCCGCCTGGTTCACGGTGCCCATGTAGTTGGCGATCATGCCGTCGTAGGCGGCGGTGTGTTCGAACGCCTTGAGCATCAGGTCGAAGCGCTGGGCGTAGGTCAGGCCACCGGCCTTGAGGTTTTCCAGGACGTTGGCGTAGTCACTGGCGTTGACCACGATGGCCACGTCTTTATGGTTCTTGGCCGCCGAGCGCACCATGGTCGGGCCGCCGATATCGATGTTTTCGATGGCGGTCGGCAGATCGCAGCCTGGCTTGTTGATGGTGGCTTCGAACGGGTACAGGTTGACGGCCACCAGGTCGATCGGCTTGATGCCGTGCTCGGTCATGATGGCGTCGTCGATGCCGCGACGGCCAAGGATGCCGCCGTGGATTTTCGGGTGCAGGGTCTTGACGCGACCGTCCATCATTTCTGCGAAACCGGTGTAGTCCGCGACTTCCACTGCGGCCACGCCGTTGTCCTGCAGTAGTTTGAAGGTCCCGCCCGTGGAGAGGATTTCCACACCCAGGGCTTCCAGCTCCCGGGCAAATTCAAGGATCCCGGTCTTGTCGGAAACACTGATCAAGGCACGGCGGATCGGCAGGCGGGTGGTCTGGTCGGTCATCTCAATTTCCATCAAAAGCAAAGGAAGTCAGCAAAAAAGGCGACCGGTTTTACGCGGGCGCCTTTCTGGTTTGATTGAATGCTTACAGCAAATCGTACTGCTTGAGCTTTTTGCGCAAGGTGCCACGGTTGAGGCCCAGCAGCTCACTGGCTTTGGTCTGGTTGCCCTTGACGTAGTTCATCACGCTTTCGAGCAAGGGCGCCTCGACTTCGGAGAGCACCAGGTTGTACACATCCGTGACGGAAGCGCCCTCAAGGTGGGCGAAATAATTGTGCAGCGCCTTCTCGACACTCCCGCGAAGGGTCTGGCCTTCTTCGCTGGGCGTGTTGAGGTGCTGTTTCAAATTGACGTTGTCGCTCACGGGTGTTGTTCCACTCACTAAAGTCTCGGTCATCATCGTCATGCGGCCACCCCTTCTCCATCCCCTGTTCCCAGGCTCTTGTCGCGTCCGGCGAAGAACTCACGAACGGTGGCGACCTGTGCCTGCGTTTCATCCAAACGATTGAACTGAGCGCGGAATTCCTTGGCGCCCGGCAAGGTGGCGAGATACCAGCCGACATGCTTGCGAGCAATGCGTACTCCCATCACGTCCCCATAGAAGGCGTGCAGGGCGGTCAGATGCTCTAGCAGAATACGTTCCACCTCGACCAACTCTGGTGCCGGCAAGACTTCACCAGTACGCAGGAAATGCTCGATTTCACGAAAAATCCACGGCCGCCCCTGGGCGGCCCGGCCAATCAACAAGCCATCGGCACCGGTCGCGTGCAGCACGCGCCGGGCTTTCTCGGCACTGTCGATGTCGCCATTGGCAAAGACGGGCATCGACACGGCCTGCTTGATCGCGGCAATGGTGTCGTACTCGGCTTCACCGGTGTAAAGGTCGGCGCGGGTACGGCCATGCACCGCCAGCGCTGTAATTCCTGCCTGTTCAGCGATCTTCGCCACCGTCAGGCCATTCTTGTTGTCCCGGTCCCAACCGGTACGAATCTTCAGGGTCACCGGTACATCCACTGCGCCAACAACGGCCTGCAGGATCTCGGCGACCAACTGCTCATCTTTCAACAGCGCGGAACCGGCGGCCTTGTTGCAGACCTTTTTGGCCGGGCAGCCCATGTTGATATCGATGATCTGTGCACCCAGCTCCACATTGGCCCGGGCTGCATCCGCCAGCATCTGCGCATCGCCACCGGCGATCTGCACCGAGCGTGGCTCGGGATCACCTTCGTGGATCATGCGCATCCGCGACTTGCGGGTGTTCCACAAACTCATGTCGCTGGTAACCATTTCAGAGACTACTAGACCCGCGCCCAAACGCTTGCACAGCTGACGAAAGGGCTGGTCGGTGACACCCGCCATCGGGGCGAGGATCAAGCCGTTCTGCAATGTGTATGGGCCGATGCGTACCGCCGACATAGGACTTCCCTGTTGTGGGGCCGGATCATTAGAGTTCGAAAAAGGGTTGGCATGATACCCGCTCTCGATGACTGGTTAAAGGCTGAATTGGATAAAATCTGAACAGTTACTTTTTTATCGCCATCGGTTTGGTCGACGGCGGCCAAGTCAATAATCCGCCGTCAAACCTCGGTGGGCACGCCGTTTTACTCGGGCGAATGGAAGCTCAGGCTGTAGTTCACGGCTCTATTGCCCGGATCAAGAATGTCCAGGGAGATGTGGATAGGCGTTTGCGAGGGCATTTCGCTCACGCCGGCCAACTCGCCGCTGAGGTATTCGGCGGGCTTGAAGCGACGACTGGCAATCAGGCTGCCGTTCAAGTCCGCAAAGCGCAGCTCCAGCAGCGGGAAGGGCTGGGAGAAGGTCGCGCGGTTATAGAGGATGGCATCCACCACCAGTGCCCCGGCGAACTCGGGGTGGCTGCGCACCACCAGGTTGCTGCTCTTTATGTGGGTAATGTCGACCCGCGATGGCACGGTGCACCCCAGTTTCGGGCATAGCGTCTGGAACCAGGGACGGTAGGCGTCCTGGCGGGCCAGGTCGTCGAACTGGTAGGCGATGTATTGGCCGGCCAGACCTGCGGCGGCGAATACTACCAACAGTATCCAGACCAGACGGCGGCCCCAGCCTGACGGACGCTTCTGCGCATACAGGTGCAGGGGGTCGTCTTCCAGGTCCTGGAGTAACTCGTCGTGTACACCAGCCTCCGTTCGCGGGCGCTTGCGGCGCGCGAACGCGCGGTCTTCGGGTTCAGGTTCATCGTGCTCGTCGCGAGTGGGTGTCAGCGGCGGGTCGAGGTCGTCATCCACGGTAGTGGCGTGCAGAGCTGGTTCGTCATCGAGTTCGTCGACGTGGGCGGACATGGACGGTTCGGTGCGCTGTTTGGACGCAGGTGCCTTAACCGGCTCGGGCTCTTCTTCTGGTGCCTGGGCGCGCTCTTCGGGTGGCTCACTGAACAGGCTGGCCGCCCATTTTTCTTCCTCGGCCTTGACCGTGTCGCGGCTGGCACTGAAGGACTCTTCCTTTTGCCGACGGTCGGCGCCTGGCTGGCGACGTTCTGCGCCCACTGCCTGGGTGTGCTGGATCTCGCGACGTTCCAGCCTGGCCAGTTCCTTGTCCAGGTTATCCAGGTCCAGCTCTTCGGCCGTCCACTGCTTCTGGCTGATGGCCCGCGGTGGCTCGGGAGACGTTTCGACAGTCGGTTCGGCGGCCGGCTCGGCGGTGGTCGGCACTTCAGACTCCGGCGCAGACGCCTGGGCCCGTTGCTCCAGCAACTGGCGAGCGGCGTTGAACACTTGCAGGCACGAGCCGCAACGCACCACGCCGCGGGCAACGCTCAACTGAGCGTGGTTGACGCGAAAACGCGATTGGCAATGTGGGCACTGGGTGACGAAACTGTCGGTCATGCGGTCATCCGATTCAGGCAAGCGCTCATTCTAGCGCCGACGACCGCTAATGCGTACCCAGCCATCACGGTTGGCGATCGGGTCCAGCTCGAAGTCCTTGGCGTAGGCCGCAGCCACGTCTTCACCTTGCTCGGCCAGGATGCCCGAGAGCGCCAGGCGCCCGCCCGGCTTGACCAGGCTCGACAGTTGCGGCGCCAGCGACACCAGTGGCCCGGCGAGGATATTGGCGACCAGTACGTCGGCCTGAACCTGGGGAAGGTCCTCAGGCAGGTAGAGTGGGAATTTGCCTTCGGCAATGTTGTTGCGCCCAGCGTTATCGCGGGAGGCTTCCAGGGCCTGCACGTCGATATCGGTGCCCACGGCCTCCTTGGCGCCCAGCAGCAGGGCGGCGATTGCCAAAATCCCCGAGCCGCAGCCGAAGTCCAGTACGTTGCTGTCGGTCAGGTCCTGGCCGTCCAGCCATTCCAGGCACAGGGCGGTGGTCGGGTGCGTGCCGGTACCGAACGCAAGGCCCGGGTCCAGCAGCAGGTTGACGGCGTCTGGCTCGGGAGCGGCGTGCCAGCTTGGCACGATCCACAGGCGCTGGCCGAAGCGCATGGGCTGGAAGTTATCCATCCAGCTGCGTTCCCAGTCCTGGTCTTCGATGACTTCGCTGTGATGCTCGGGCAGCGGGCTGCCGGTGAGCAGTTCCATATGGGCCAGCACGGCAGCGGCGTCGGTGCCGTCCTCGAACAGGGCCAGCAAGTGGGTGTGGGACCACAGCGGCGTGGTGTTGAGTTCCGGCTCGAAAATCGGCTGGTCTTCGGCGTCCATGAAGGTCACCGACACGGCACCCACTTCGAGGAACGCGTCTTCGTAGGTTTCGGCTTGTTCTGGGCTGATGGCGAGACGGACTTGCAGCCAAGGCATGGCGGGCACCTTTGAAAAAATGAATGTGCGGCGGGCAGGCCGCGAAAGCGCGCAAGTTTACGCGAGAGCAAGCCAGAAGACGACTGCGCCGACGATCGTTCCCACGCTCGGCGTGGGAATGCCGCCTCGGACGCTCCGCGTCCGTTGTTAAGGCGTGGCGCGGAGCGCCACAAGAGGCGTTCCCACGCCGAGAGTGGGAACGATCAGGGGCCGGTGGCCCATAAACAACAAAACCGCCCGAAGGCGGCTTTGTTGGGTGGAGCACTTACTGGTTGGCCAGCTTGTGTTCCAGGTAGTGAATGTTCACACCACCTTCGCAGAAGCCTTCATCACGAACCAGATCCCGATGCAGCGGGATGTTGGTCTTGATGCCGTCGACCACGATTTCGTCCAGGGCGTTGCGCATACGGGCCATGGCCTCGTCGCGAGTGGCACCCCAGGTGATCAGCTTGCCGATCAGCGAGTCGTAGTTGGACGGAACCTTGTAGCCGCTGTACAGGTGCGAATCCACACGTACGCCGTTGCCGCCGGGCGCGTGGAAATGCTTGACCAGGCCAGGGCTTGGGATAAAGGTTTTCGGGTCTTCGGCGTTGATGCGGCACTCCAGGGAGTGGCCGTGCATCTTCACGTCGTCCTGGGTGAAGGACAGCACGTTACCGGCGGCGATGCTCAGCATCTCCTTGACGATGTCGATACCGGTGACCATCTCCGATACCGGGTGCTCTACCTGCACACGAGTGTTCATCTCGATGAAGTAGAAACGGCCGTTCTCGTAGAGGAACTCGAAGGTGCCGGCACCACGGTAGTTGATATCGATGCAAGCCTTGACGCAGCGTGCCAGGACTTCCTGACGCGCCTTTTCATCCAGGCCCGGAGCCGGAGCTTCTTCCAGGACTTTCTGGTGGCGACGTTGCAGCGAGCAATCGCGGTCGCCCAGGTGGATAGCGTGGCCCTGGCCATCGGACAGTACCTGGACTTCCACGTGACGTGGGTTGGTCAGGTACTTCTCCAGGTAGACCATCGGGTTGCCGAACCAGGCGCCCGCTTCGGAGCGGGTCTGCTTGGCGGCTTCGATCAGGTCTTCTTCCTTGTGCACCACGCGCATGCCGCGACCACCACCGCCACCGGCGGCCTTGATGATCACCGGGTAGCCGACTTCGCGACCAATGCGCAGAGCGGTTTCCTCGTCTTCAGGCAGTGGGCCGTCGGAGCCTGGAACGGTTGGCACACCGGCCGCGATCATGGCGTCCTTGGCCGAGACCTTGTCGCCCATCAGGCGAATGGTTTCGGCTTTCGGGCCGATGAAGGCAAACCCCGATTTTTCCACTTGTTCGGCGAAGTCGGCGTTTTCCGCGAGGAAGCCGTAGCCCGGGTGGATGCCATCGGCGCCGGTCACTTCTGCCGCGGCGATGATATTCGAGACTTTCAGGTACGAGTTCGTGGCCAGTGGCGGGCCGATGCAGATGCTTTCGTCCGCCAGTTTCACGTGCATCAATTCGGTATCGGCCGTCGAGTAAACAGCGACGGTCTTGATGCCCTCTTCCTTACAGGCGCGCAGGATACGCAGCGCGATCTCGCCGCGGTTGGCGATCAGGACTTTTTGCAGTTTCTTCGCAGGTTTCAACATCGAAGGCGCTCCGCGGTTCAAACGATGGTGAACAGCGGCTGGTCGTACTCAACCGGCTGACCGTTTTCTACCAGGATGGATTCAATGACGCCGGCTTTTTCCGCGGTGATGTGGTTCATCATTTTCATCGCTTCAACGATGCAGATGGTGTCGCCCACTTTCACGGTCTTGCCCACTTCAACGAAGGCGGGCGAGGTCGGTGCCGGGGTGCGGTAGAAAGTACCGACCATTGGCGACTTGACCACGAAGCCGTTCAGCGCAGGAGCGGCTGGGGCGGCAGGTGCAGCGGCGGCGGCAGGTGCGGCAGCTGGAGCTGCAGCGGCTGGAGCCGGTGCTTGCATCTGTGGCGCGTAGAACTGTTGGGCCGGGGTCTTGCTGTGACGGCTGATCCGTACGGACTCTTCGCCTTCCTTGATTTCCAGCTCGTCGATACCGGATTCTTCCAGCAGTTCGATCAGTTTCTTAACTTTACGGATATCCATGAATCATCAACTCCCAAGGGTCGGTCAGGGGCGTTTAGCCTGTTCTTCAATGTGTTCCAGGGCGGCCTCCAGGGCCAGTCGGTAACCGCTGGCGCCAAGGCCGCAGATCACTCCTACCGCTACGTCGGAGAAGTAAGAGTGATGGCGGAAAGCTTCGCGTTTGTGCACGTTCGATAAATGCACTTCGATGAATGGGATGCTCACCGCCAGCAGCGCGTCACGTAATGCAACGCTTGTGTGCGTAAAAGCGGCGGGATTGATCAGAATAAAGTCCACGCCTTCGCCACGCGCGGCGTGGATGCGATCAATCAATTCATACTCGGCATTGCTTTGCAGGTAGAGCAAATGGTGGCCGGCTTCACGTGCCCGTCGTTCCAGGTCGAGGTTGATCTGATCGAGGGTTACTGCCCCGTAGACGCCCGGTTCGCGGGTGCCAAGCAGGTTCAGGTTGGGTCCGTGAAGAACCAGTAAGGTCGCCATTGGCTGTTCCTTGTTATTGGTGTGGGTACGTCAGAACCCGGCGACTATGCCGCAAAGCCTTTGTGACTGTCCAGTTCTACGCAGTAGCCGGCACGATTAGCGAGGATTGCGCAAAATTTGTGACCAAGACCCTGCATCTGGTCAGTGTGGGAGCTGATCGTGCCCACGCTCCGCGTGGGCACGCATCCAGTGATGCTCTGCGTCACGGCTTTAAAGCGGGATGCGGAGCGTCTGGGGCGACATTCCCACGCGGAGCGTGGGAACGATCAGCCAGCTCCCACATTAGATCGGGTCAGACGCGGAAGGCTTGCACGGCGGTAGTCAGTTGCCCGCCCAGTACCAGCAGGTGTTCGCCCTGGCTACGGCCCTGGCCAATGCGCAGTAAATTATCCTCACCCAATTGATGTATCCGTTCACTGTTGTCGCGAATCTCGCTCACGGCTCCACTTTGCTGCGCGGTCACATCGGCAATGCGCACGGCAGTGTCGGAGATGGTCTGGATCGCGCCGACGATTTCATCCAGCGCGCCATCCGCCGCCTGGGCCTGCTGGGCGGTGGCTTCGGCGTGTTCGACCTGGGCGCGCATGCCTTCTACCGACTGGTGCGCGGCGCTTTGCAGGCCGGCGATCAGGCCCTGGATTTCGGCGGTGGCGCCGGCGGTACGCTGGGCCAGGGAACGCACTTCGTCGGCTACCACGGCGAAACCACGTCCGGCTTCACCGGCGCGGGCGGCTTCGATAGCGGCGTTGAGCGCAAGCAGGTTGGTCTGGTCGGCAATCGAGCGAATCACCGTGAGCACGCCGCCGATGGTGGCGGACTCTTCGGCAAGTTTCTCGATCATCTGCGCATTTTGCTGCACTTCGCCCACCAGCGCATGCAGCCCGGTGAGGCTCAGGCCGATCACACGCTGGCCTTGCTCCACGGCCTGGCCCGCACTGCGGCTGGCGCCGGCCGCCTGGCTGGCATCCCCGGCAACTTGCTGGATGGTGGCTTCCAACTCACCCAGGGAATCACGGATTTGCGCGGTGTCGCCGGCCTGGCGTTCGGCACCGTCGTGCAGGCCGCTGCTCAGTTCGGCCAGGGCGCGGCTGCTGCCCGCCACTTCTTCGGCATTGCCGCGGATGGTGCTTACCAAGTCCACCAGGTAGGCGCGCAGGCGGTTGAGAGAGGCCTCGATATCGTGCAGTTCACGGTTGGTCTTGCCCAGGGCAATCGGTTGGCTGAAGTCGCCTTCGGCCCAGGTCGACAAGGCGGGTGCCAGGTTGGTCAGTACGCGCGCCAGGCGCCGTTGCAGGGTGTCGATCAGCAATGCGATCAGCAGGATCAGGCCAATCATCACGCCCTGCATCACGCGTACTTCGCCCTGGATCCTGGCATGTTGCGCGCGCACCACGGGTTCCAGGCCGGCGATGGCTTGTTGCACGTTAGTGATTTTAAGGTGGGTGCTGGCGGCGAGATCGGCGCGTTGCTGGATCTGTTCACGGGTGCGCTGCAGCTCGGCGGGGTAGCGGGTCAGCAGGCTGTTGAGTTCGCGCTTGAGGTCGACGCCGGTGTCCTGAGCTTCGGTTTTTTCGGTGTTTTCCAGTCCCATCAGCGCGGAAAAATCGTCGGTGTTGGATTCTGCGCTGGCCTTTATTCCCAATAAGGGCAGTTGCGCGAGCAGGTCGGCCTGGGTTCGCAGGTTAGTCACTTCGCGCTCGACATCCGTAGCCAACTCGGCGCGCCCGCTGCTCACCAGTTTGTCGCGGGCCAGGGACAGTTTGCCCAGGTGCTGTGAGCCGGCGAGCAATGGCGGCATATAGCGCGCAGCCTCCGGGGAATTGACACCGCTGGCGTACTGGCTCAATTGCTCCAGGTTCGCGCCCAGCTCACGCTCGGCTTGCAGCAACAGGGCTTGCGGGTCGCCAGCCAATTTACCGGCGGCCAACAGGTCGGTCTTGCTGAAAGTCTCCAGGTCCATGAGGCTGGGGCGCAGGTTTTTCGCCAGGTCGGGCGGCAGTTCGCCCAGCTGAAGCTGCAGGCTTTCCAGGCTCTGGGTGGCACTGCTCAGGCGCAGGGCATCGCCGCTGGCCAAGTAGTCCTCGATGTTACGGGCAGCCTGGTTTTGAAAGACCTGGGACAACCCGAGGTAGCGCTCCATCAACAAGTACGGGCGCTCCAGCGCCCGTTGCGACCACCACAGTGTCGCCCCGAGGGCCAGGCACACAGCCACCAGCAGAAGGGTATTGAGATTGGTCAGCAGCTTCAGGCGCATGCGGGGTTTCAACCGACGGCAAGAGATAAGCGCCTGAATTTATTGCGTTTGTATTACAGCGTTATGACCGAATCGGTGGATTCTGGTGAAAAGATGGCACTTTGCTTTGATGTGCGAGCGGCTTGCACGCGGTTGCGTCCGGCGTCCTTGGCGCGGTACAGCGCTTCGTCAGCCTGGGCGGCCATCATCAAACTGTCGGAACCGTCGCACAACTCCACCAGGCCGGCGCTGAAAGTGCACCACAAATCCTGCGGTTGGGCAGGGTAGTGGATTTCTGCAAAGCGCCGACGAATGTCGTCCAGCACCTTGCAGGCCGATTCCAGGTCGGTGTCGGGCATCACGATGGCGAACTCTTCACCGCCGTAGCGACCGATGTAATCGGTCTTGCGCAAACGCTGCTTGAGAAACAGGGCCAGGCTCTTGATCACCCGGTCGCCCATGGGGTGCCCGTGGCTGTCATTGACGCGCTTGAAGTGGTCGATATCGAGCATGGCAAAGCTCAAGGGTTTGTTCTCGCGGCGTGCGCGGAAGCTGCAATCTTCGAGCAGTTGCAGGATATGCGTGTGGTTGTACAGCCCGGTCAGGCTGTCGCGCACCATCCGTGCCTTCAGGTTGCGTGCACGTGAAGCACGGTTGCGCACGGTGGTGATCAGGTGACGCGGCTTGATCGGCTTGGTGAGGAAATCGTCACCGCCCTCGCTCATCGCATCCAGCTGTTTATCCAGGTCGTCCTCAGCCGACAGATAGATGATCGGCACGCTGACGTAGCGGTCGTTGTGGCGAATCACCTTGGCCAGTTCGGTGCCGGTACAGGCAGGCATATACATGTCGAGGATGATCAGGTCGGGCTGGAAATCCGCCAGCTCGGCCATGGCCTGGATCGGTTCGGTCAGGGTGCGGGTGACAATGCCGGCACTGTTGAGCAGGCGTTCGGTGTGCAGCGCCTGGGCCCGCGAGTCGTCGATGATCAGCACTTTGTAAGGTTCGTACTGGGCCGCGCAGGTCAGCACTTCGATCTTTTCCAGCAGGCTTGAGGCCTCCAGGGTGCCGGTCAGGAACTCTTCGCCACCGGCGCGTACGGCGGCCAGGCGTGTCGGGGTGTCGGTTTCGTGCAGGCTGAAAAACAGCAGCGGCAGCTTTTGCTCCAGGCCCTCCTGGGCCTCTGCCGCGAGCTTCAGGCCCAGGCCCGTGCCGCAGAAGTCCACGTCCATCACGATCGCCGACGGCAAACGCTCGGCCATGGACGCGCGAAAGGCGGCGACGCTGTCCAGGGCGTGGGCGCCCATGCCAAAGAACTCCAACTGCTTGGCCAGGCGTTCGGCGCGGTCATGGTCGGCCAGCATCACATAGATCGGCTTGCGCATCGGCGGCAGGAAGGTTTGCTCAAGCTGATCGCCCTGGCGCAGGCCGGTGCGGGACAGGCGTTGCATCAAGCGGTTGAGCTCGGTGATCAGTTGGCTGCTCAGACGGCCACGGTTCTCGTCCACGGCCTGCAAGGATTGACTGATATGCCGTGCCAGTTGTGTGTGTTCGGGCTGTTCGAAGCGTTCGGCGAAGCGTTGCAGGCGCAGGTTGGCTTCGCTGAGTTCGGAAAAGTCGGCGTTCGACCACTCGCTGCGTTGCAGGCGCTGCCAGATCTCAAGAATTTGACGTGCCTGATGAATTACCCGCTGGGCAAAGTGCTGCTTGAGACGCTCGCGGCTGGGGTCTTCTGACTCGGTCATATCCTGACTACTGTGAGGGTGCATGCTGAGGTCGACTGATGGCTCTATGCTAGCACCTCTTTTCTGATAGATGAGTGTCATACGTCAATTAAGTCTGCGTGCCTGCCATTCAGTTATTGACCAGTGGGTCGCGCAGCGTAAATCGCGTGCATCCTTTATAGTCCAAGCGCGCTGGTGCGCCAGTTTCGTGTAAAAGCCCCGCACCGATGGGCACGATGGGGTAGGGTTGTGGTCGGAATGTCTGAACGCACCCGGACAATTGACGTGCATGAACTCAAGTGATTGAAAGGATATCGCCATGCTGGACTGGAAAAACCGCGAAGGCAGTGCCAAAGGCCCCGCCCCTGAGCCCAAGTCGGCCAACCGCAGCTATTTTCGCAACCTGCTGATGAGTCGGGCGCTGCTTAGCATCATCGGCCTGTACCTGCTGGTCACCGGTGGCCTGGGTTGGTACTGGAGCCAGGAGCCGGCGCTGTTTCCGGTGCAGCAAAATGCCCAGCTTGCCGCCGAGAAGGAAGGCAAGCAGATGGTGGTGGGTTACACCACCGTCGAAACCCTCAAGACCGTGGTTGGCACCTTGCTGAACAAGCCAGGCGGCTACATCTCCAACGATCGTTTCCCGCCGGGCTTGTGGATGGACAATATGCCGAGCTGGGAGTACGGCGTGCTGGTGCAGGTGCGTGACCTTACCCGCGCCCTGCGTAAAGACTTCGCCCGCTCCCAGTCGCAGTCGGCTGAAGACGCTGACTTGGCCAAGGCCGAGCCGCGCTTCAACTTCGATAACAAGAGCTGGGTGCTGCCTTCCAGTGAGTCGGAATATCAGGAAGGCATCAATTCCCTGAGCCGCTACGAAGCGCGCCTGTCTGACCCGAACCAGCGCGGCGCGCTGTTTTATGCGCGTGCCGACAACCTCAACAACTGGCTGGGCGATGTGGCCACACGTTTGGGCTCGCTGTCCCAGCGTCTGTCTGCCAGCGTAGGCCGGGTCAAGTTGAACACTGCGCTGAAAACCGAGGCGCTGGCGCCGGGTGAAGTGCCGCAGGTCGATGAAGAAGTGGTGGAAACCCCATGGATGCAGATCGACAACGTGTTCTACGAAGCGCGCGGCCAGGCGTGGGCCCTGTCCCATCTGCTGCGTGCCATCGAAGTCGATTTTGCCGACGTACTGGCCAAGAAAAACGCCACCGTCAGCGTGCGCCAGATCATTCGGGAGCTGGAGGCCTCGCAGGAACCGGTATGGAGTCCTATGATTCTTAACGGCAGTGGCTTCGGCGTACTGGCGAACCATTCGCTGGTGATGGCCAACTATATTTCCCGGGCAAACGCTGCAGTGATCGACTTGCGTCAGCTCCTCAACCAGGGTTGATGATGGACGCTACTCAAAAGGAGGCCGCACACCGCGTGGCCTCCGATGCTGAACTGATCTGCTGGGTCGACGAGCAGGACAACCTGCTCGGCCACCTGGTCAGGTCCGACCTGCGCCAGCGCGGCTTGATTGGCCGCTGCACTTTTATCTTCCTGTTCAATTCCAAAGGCGAGTTGTGTGTGCACCGGCGCACGCTCAGCAAGGCGTTGTATCCAGGGTATTGGGATACGGCGGCGGGTGGGATGGTGGCCGAAGGTGAGAGTTATGCCGTTTCGGCAGCCCGCGAGCTGGAAGAGGAATTGGGCGTCAGCGGTGTGCCCTTGACCGAGCATGACCATTTCTATTTTGAGGATGGCGACAGTCGGCTTTGGTGCAAATCCTACTCTGCCGTCTGGGACGGCCCCCTGCGCCTGCAGCCCGAGGAGGTCATGGAAGCGCGGTTTTTAAGCATCGAAATCATCCAGCAAGAGGCCGAACAAAAGCCCTACTGCCCGGACGCCCAGGAAGGCTTGCGGCGCTATCTGGCCTCGCGTCGCTAAAGTTGCAAAAAATGGCGCCATTTGGCTCTTAGCAAGTCGGCTTTTTGCCGTTACACTGCGCGCCTTTTCACCCGAACCACATTAGCGGTTCGGTAGCGCTGCCCCTGCCTGAGTGGGGCTTCGCGGTCGGTCACCGCCTTGTGCGGCGCCGATCAGTCTTCATCCTCCCAAGAGGATTGCCGGTGGCCAAAAAAGCCGCATCCTTCGCCGCCCTTGGTGGCCTGGTATTTTCCACCGATGCAGGTCGACACTGCCCGGACTGTCGTCAGCCCGTGGATTCGTGCACCTGCAAACAGACCCTGATCCCCGAAGGCGACGGTATTGCCCGCGTGCGTCGCGAGAGCAAAGGCCGTGGCGGCAAGACGGTGACCACTATCACCGGCGTGCCCCTGGCTGAAGAGGCCCTGAAGGAATTGGCCACCTCGCTGAAAAAGCGCTGTGGCACCGGTGGCGCGTTGAAAGACGGGGTTATCGAGATCCAGGGCGATCACGTCGAGTTGCTGTTGGCCGAGCTGATCAAGCTCGGGTACAAGGCCAAGAAGTCCGGCGGCTGAAAGCCTCTTCCCAACCTGTGGCTAAACTCTGTCCTGCCAGTGGGGTCTACTTCCCTTGCAGGCAAATCGTCATTTTCATTCTTTAGACTGCGCCAGCCTCCGCGAGAGGTGGCGCCTTCGCCTTCATTAATAGGGGACTTCGATGTCCGTACGACGCACACGCAAAGACGATGGCAGCCAATGGACAGTTGCGGACAGCCGCAGTGTTTACGGGATTCGCCATTGGGGGGCCGGGTATTTCGCGATCAATGAAGCCGGTCGCGTAGAAGTCCGTCCGAACGGCCCGAACAGCACGCCCGTCGACCTGTACGAGCAAGTCGATGAGTTGCGCAAAAGCGGCCTGTCGTTGCCGCTGCTGGTGCGCTTCCCCGATATCCTGCAAGACCGCGTGCGCCAATTGACCGGTGCATTCGATGCCAACATCGAGCGCCTGGAATACCAGAGCAAGTACACCGCGCTATACCCGATCAAGGTGAACCAGCAGGAAGCGGTGATCGAGAACATCATTGCCACCCAGAACGTTTCCATCGGCCTGGAAGCCGGTTCCAAGCCTGAGCTACTGGCCGTGCTGGCCCTGGCGCCGAAGGGCGGCACCATCGTCTGCAACGGTTATAAAGACCGTGAGTTCATCCGCTTGGCGCTGATGGGCCAGAAGCTCGGCCACAACGTGTTCATCGTGATCGAGAAAGAGTCCGAGGTGGGGCTGGTGATCGAAGAGGCGGCGAGCCTCAAGGTCAAGCCGCAGGTGGGCCTGCGTGTGCGCCTGTCGTCCCTGGCATCGAGCAAGTGGGCGGACACCGGTGGCGAGAAATCCAAATTCGGTCTGTCGGCAGCGCAGTTGCTGTCAGTGGTCGAGCGCTTCCGCGCAGCCGGCCTGGACCAGGGCATCCGCCTGCTGCACTTCCACATGGGCTCGCAGATTGCCAACCTGGCCGACTACCAGCACGGGTTCAAGGAAGCCATTCGTTACTACGGCGAACTGCGCAACCTCGGCCTGCCGGTGGACCACATCGACGTCGGCGGTGGCCTGGGCGTGGACTACGACGGTACCCACTCGCGCAACGCCAGTTCGATCAACTACGACATGGACGACTACGCCGGCGTGGTAGTGGGCATGCTCAAGGAATTCTGCGACGCGCAGAGCCTGCCGCACCCGAACATCTTCTCCGAAAGCGGCCGCTCCCTGACCGCTCACCACGCCATGCTGGTGGTGCAGGTGACGGACGTCGAGAAGCACAACGACGAAATCCCGACCATCGAAAACAAGGAAAGCCTGCCGGAAACCGTGCAATGGCTGGTGGACCTGCTGGGCCCGACCGACATCGAGATGGTCACCGAAACCTACTGGCGCGCCACCCACTACATGAGCGACGTGGCCACCCAGTACGCCGACGGCAAGCTGACCCTGGCCGAAAAAGCTCTGGCCGAACAGTGCTACTTCGCGGTGTGCCGCCGCCTGCACAACTCGTTGAAAGCCCGCCAGCGCTCGCACCGCCAGGTGTTGGACGAACTCAACGACAAGCTGGCCGACAAGTACATCTGCAACTTCTCGGTATTCCAGAGCTTGCCGGATACCTGGGCCATCGGCCAGGTCTTGCCGATCCTGCCGCTGCACCGCCTCGACGAAGAGCCGCTGCGCCGCGCCGTGCTGCAAGACCTGACCTGCGACTCCGACGGCAAGATCAAGCAATACGTCGACGAGCAGAGCATCGAAACCAGCCTGCCGGTGCACGGCTTGAACGAAGGCGAGGACTACCTGCTGGGGATCTTCCTGGTCGGCGCCTATCAGGAAATCCTGGGCGACATGCACAACCTGTTCGGTGACACCGACTCGGTGAACATCTACCAGCGTGAAGACGGTTCGGTGTACAGCGCCGGGATCGAGACTCACGACACCATCGAAGACATGCTGCGCTATGTGCACTTGTCGCCGGAAGAGTTGATGACGCACTACCGCGACAAGTGCGCGAGCGCGAAGATCTCGGCGTCCGAGCGTACCCAGTTCCTGGATGCGTTGCGTCTCGGGTTGACTCGTTCGTCTTACTTGTCTTCTTGAGTCGTACAGCCTCACAGGCGCTGAGCGAGCGTTCGTTCAGCTCCGGTGAGGCTGACTGCATTGGCACGACGTTGATCAATTCACCTTACCAGCAAGCATTGCGTCACTGGGCATTTGCTCTCTGAGTGAGCGCTGAGGGCTATCTGCGCTATGGTGCCTTGACTGTTGAGACGCGACAGGATGACTTCTTTTCCATCGATCATCAGGTCCTTTGATTCGCCTTTGGTGATTCTGTGCTGCTCAAACCCATGTATCACCACGAGTGTGTACTCACCGGCCATTTGGTTCTCCACCCGCAGTGTCCCGGTCGGCTGCGCTGTTGAGTTCGATGGCGCCGTGCAGCTTGTGGTAGTCAGCGTGGCGATTACCCAAAGGGTGGCGATGCCTGTTTGTCGTTTGATATTCATAGCGATTTTCCTTGGCGTAAGCAGGAGAGGTTACCCACCGCTATTCAACGCTTGAAAAATCGGCTTGTAACCTGTCAGAAGTAACAGGTAGGGGCTCGTGTCAGCGGGTATCGCTTAGCCAGCGATTCTGCGTGCTCAACCACCAGGCAATCGCCCCCAGGATCAAGCTGCGTACCGCCATGAATAGCAAAAAAGTTATCCACAGTCCGTGGTTGCCCAAGCCCTGCAAGGCCCAGGCAATCGGCAGTACCAGCATCACCGTCAGCAACATCCCATCGCGCATTTCCCGCGCCCGCGTTGCACCGATAAACAGCCCATCGAGCAAATAACTCCACACCGCAATCAACGGCAATACCGCGAGGTAGGGCAGGTAGATATCGGCGGTTTCGCGCACGCTGGGGATATCGGTTTGCATGGCGATGAACAGATGGCCGCCGAAGGCGAACAGCAGGGCGAAACCCACGCTGGCGATCAGCGACCAACCACAGGCAACCACCAATGACCGCCGTAACGCTTGCCGGTCACGTGCGCCGATGGCGTGGCCGCACAGGGCCTCGACCGCGTGAGCCAGGCCATCCAGGGCATGTGCCGTCAGTAACAGCCCATTGAGCAGCAAGGCATTGGCTGCGACTGTGGCATCTCCCAGCCGTGCGCCTTGCACCGTGATCATGAAAAACACCGACTGCAACGCCAGGCTGCGGATAAAAATGTCGCGGTTGACCGCCAGTAACGGGCGCCAGCTTTGCCACAGCTTCAAGGCGGCCCAAGCGATATGCCCAGGATAGGCGCGCAGGGCTTTTTGCGTAAGCGCCAGGCCGAGCAGGGCGCCGGTCCACTCTGCGATCACCGAGGCTCGGGCGGAGCCGACCACGCCCCAGTCCAGTCCGAGGACGAACCATAGGTTAAGCGCGATGTTGACCAGGTTGGTGGTCAGCAAAATCGCCAATGGCGCTCGTGCATTCTGGGTGCCGAGGAACCAGCCGACCAGTGCATAACTGGCGAGGGCGGCGGGCAGGCCGAACAGGCGGGTGTGGAAAAACTCGCGGGTAAGTTGGTTCAGTTCGGGCGAGGGCTGCATCCATTCCAGGGCCAGATGGCTCAGGGGAATGCCCACGGTACCCAGTAAAATCGCCAGCCCCAGCGCCAACAGCAAGCCTTGCAACAGGATTTGCCGCAACGCCGCGCCATCGTTGCGCCCGGCGGCTTGGGCGGCGAAGCCGGTGGAGCCCATGCGCAGGAAGCCCATGGCCCAGGCGAGGAATGTATACAGGCTGGCGCCGACAGCCACGGCGCCCAGTTGGTGGGCGTGGGGCAGGTGGCCGATGACCATGCTGTCCACCAGGGCCACCAAGGGCACCGAGATATTCGACAGGATCATCGGCGCGGCCAGCGCCCAGACGCGGCGATGGGTAGGGCGGTGGCGCCAGTCGGTCAGCAGGGCGGTCATGAAGGCTCCTTGGTGGAGCGGCATTGTAACCGTCAACCCGCCACACAGCAGAACCAATGTGGGAGCTGGCTTGCCTGCGATAGCAGTGGGTCAGCCAGTGAAGATATCGGCTGAAAGACCGCTATCGCAGGCAAGCCAGCTCCCACTGTTTGATCTCCAGTGGCTGTGGGATTTGGCTTGGCTTCATGCCCTCCTAGAACCAACCGCCCCTCTGTCGGTCAATGTGACCGGCGCCGCAGCGGCTTGGTCGGCGCTGATATATAGTTCACCCCTCGGTTCCCTCTGACGATGAGTGCCCCATGCTTAACAAAGGACTGTTCCTGGCCTGCGCGCTGGCCCTGCTGAGCGCTTGCGATTCTTCCGATAAACCCGCTGCACCGCCTGCGCCCACCGTGGCGGCAGCGCCGAAGCCGGTGAAAGCGGCGGTGGACGTGGCAGCGTTGAAGCAACGCTATGCCGGGCGTGAGCTGAACGTGGTGGATGTGTCCGAGGTGCAGTTGGACGGGGCCAGCACGCTGTCGGTGAGTTTTTCCATTCCGCTGGACCCCGAGCAGAAATTCGCCGACAAGCTGCACCTGGTAGACAGCAAGTCCGGCAAGGTCGATGGCGCCTGGGAACTGTCCGATAACCTGATGGAATTGCGCCTGCGCCACCTTGAACCGCAGCGCAAACTGGTGCTGACCGTGGACGCCGGGGTGAAGGCAGTCAACGGCAACACCCTCGCCGCCGAATACAGCGCCCGCCTGGAAACCCGCGACCTGCAGGCCACCGTCGGCTTCGCCAGCCGCGGCACCCTGTTGCCGACGCGCCTGGCCGAGGGCCTGCCGGTGATCGCGTTGAACGTCGACAAGATCGACGTGGAATTCTTCCGGATCAAACCCGAATCCCTGCCGTCATTCCTGGCGCAGTGGGGGCGTAATACCAGCCTGCAAAGCTATGAGTCCCGTGAACTGCTGCCGATGGCCGAGCTGGTCTACGGCGGGCGTTTCGACCTGAACCCTGCGCGCAATACCCGCGAAACCCTGCTGCTGCCGATTGCCGGCCTCAAGCAGTTGCAGCAGCCGGGCGTGTACCTGGCGGTGATGCGTGCTTCGGGCACCTACAACTATTCGCAACCGGCCACCCTGTTCACCTTGAGTGATATCGGTCTGTCGGTGCACCGCTATGCCAATCGCCTGGAGGTGTTTACCCAGGCGTTGGAAGGCGGTAAGGCACTCAACGGCGTCGAACTGGAAATCCTCGATGCCGAAGGCCGTGTGCTCGGACAGGGCAAGACCGAAGACGGTGGCCACGCCGAGTTGCCACTGCCGAAAAAAGCCCAGGTGTTACTGGCCAAGCAGGGCGAGCAAACCAGCCTGCTGCGCCTGGACAGCGCCGCGCTGGACCTCGCCGAGTTCGATATCGGCGGGCAGCCCTCTCACCCGTTGCAGTTCTTTGTGTTCGGCCCGCGTGACCTGTATCGCCCTGGCGAAACCGTGCTGCTCAACGCGCTGTTGCGTGACAAGGATGGCAGGGCGGTAAAGCCGCAACCGGTCAGCGTCGAAGTACGGCGCCCGGATGAACAGGTGAGCCGCAAGTTCGTGTGGGAGGCCGACGCGTACGGCCTGTATCAATACCCGTTGCAACTGGCCGGCGAGGCGCCGACCGGTCGCTGGCAGTTGGTATTCGACCTCGGTGACGGCAAGCCGCAACTGTATGAATTTCTCGTCGAAGACTTCCTGCCCGAACGCCTGGCGCTGGAACTCAAGGGCAGTGACACGGCGTTGAGCCCGGCGGATAACCCGATCATCCAGGTCAACGGTCGTTACCTATACGGCGCGCCCGCATCCGGTAACCGCGTCAGTGGCCAGGTGTACGTGCGCCCACTGCGTGAGGCGGTCAAATCCCTGCCGGGCTACCAGTTCGGTTCCGTCACGGAAGAAGAGCTGAGCCAGGATTTCGAGCTGGACGAAAGCGTACTCGACGCCAATGGCGAGCAAGCGCTGACCCTGGAAAGCAAGTGGGCCGAGGCCAAATCGCCGTTGCAATTGATCGTGCAAGCCAGCCTGCAAGAGTCCGGCGGGCGGCCGATTACCCGGCGCCTGGTGCAGCCGATCTGGCCGGCCGAGCAGTTGCCGGGCCTGCGTGGCCTGTTTGATGGCAAGGAAACCAACGGCGATGGCCCGGTGGAATTCGAAGTGCTGGTGGCCAACCAGGACGGTCAGAAACTGGCCGCACAAGACCTCAAGGTGCGCCTGGTGCGTGAGCGCCGCGACTACTACTGGAACTACTCGGAGAATGACGGCTGGAGCTACCACTTCAACGAGAAATTCCTCAATCTCGATGAGCAGAGCCTGAACATCAAGGCTGGCGACACCGCCAAGGTCAGCTTCCAGGTGGAGTGGGGCCCTTACCGCGTGGAGGTCGAAGACCCGCAGACCGGGCTGGTCAGCAGCCTGCGTTTCTGGGCCGGCTACCAGGCCCAGGACAACACCGAAGGCGGTGCCGTGCGCCCCGACCAGGTCAAGCTGGCGTTGGACAAACCCGCCTATGGCGATGGCGACACCGCCAACGTCACCGTCACGCCACCGGCTGCCGGTAAAGGCTACCTGTTGGTGGAGTCTGCCGAAGGTCCGCTGTGGTGGCAGGAAATCGACGTGCCGGCCGAAGGCAAAAGCTTTGCGGTGAAGCTCGATCCGAAATGGTCGCGCCACGATCTGTATGTAAGCGCCCTGGTGATTCGTCCGGGCGAGCGCAAAGCCAACATCACGCCTAAACGCGCCGTGGGCTTGCTGCACCTGCCGCTGGATCGTACCCAGCGCAAACTCGGCCTGACCCTCACCGCGCCAGAGAAAATGCGCCCCAAACAACCGCTGACGGTGAAGATCGCCGCCAAAAACGCCGATGGCAGCGTGCCCCAACAGGTGCACGTACTGCTGGCGGCGGTGGACGTGGGCATCCTCAATATCACCGAATTCCCAACGCCCGATCCGTACGCCAGCCTGTTTGGCCGCAAAGCCTATGGCGTCGACCAATTCGACATCTATGGGCAACTGATCGAAGCCGGTCAAGGGCGCCTGGCCAGCCTGGCATTTGGTGGCGACGCGGCATTGGCCAAAGGCGGCAAGCGCCCGGACACCAGCGTTACCATCGTCGCCCTGCAAAGCGCCCCGGTGACTCTGAACGACAAAGGCGAGGGTGAAGTCAGCGTCAATATCCCCGACTTCAACGGCGAACTGCGCCTGATGGCCCAAGCCTGGAGCGATGATCGCTACGGTATGGCCGAAGGCAAGACCGTGATCGCCGCCCCGCTGATTGCCGAGTTGTCGGCGCCGCGCTTCCTGGCAGGAGGCGATCAGACCACCCTGGCCCTGGACCTCTCCAACCTGTCGGGCAAGGCCCAGAAACTCGATGTGCAATTGACCGCGCAAGGTCAGTTGCAGTTGGTCAACAGTGGCGCGCAATCGGTTGAGCTCAAGCAAGGTCAGCGCACCACCCTGCGTATTCCGGTACAAGCCTGGGGCGGGCTCGGCCAGGGCAAGGTCACGGTCACCGTCAACGGCCTGGACTTGCCGGGTGAAAACCTGCCGCCGTTCAGCCGCGAATGGACCTTGGGCGTACGCCCGGCGTACCCGGCCTTGCTCAAGCATTACCGCGCAGTGCTCAAGGATCAGCCGTGGAGCTTGCCGTCGGGCGCACTGGATCAATTCGATGCATCGGGACGTGAGGCGTTGTTGAGCCTGTCGAGCCGGCCGCCGTTGAACCTGGGCGCGCAGATCAGTGCACTCAAGGCGTACCCCTACGGTTGCCTGGAGCAAACCGCCAGTGGCTTGTACCCGTCGCTGTACGCCGACGACGCGCTGCTCAAGCGCCTGAGTATCAAGGGCGAGCCGGATGCCGAGCGCAAGCGCAAGATCGAGTTGGGCATTGAGCGCCTGCTGGGCATGCAGCGCTACAACGGCAGCTTTGGTTTGTGGGGCGCCGATGGCGAGGAAGAATATTGGCTGACCGCCTATGTCACCGACTTCCTGCTGCGCGCCCGCGACCAGGGTTTTGCCGTCCCGCCTGAAGCCTTGAAGAAGGCCAGCGAGCGCCTGTTGCGGTATGTGCAGGAACGTAATCTGATCGAGGTGGATTACAGCGACAACGCCGATCACACCCGGTTTGCCGTGCAGGCGTATGCCGGCATGGTGTTGGCACGCAGTCAGCAGGCGCCATTGGGCGCGTTGCGCAGCCTGTTCGAACGGCGCAGCGACGCACGCTCCGGCTTGCCGCTGGTGCAGTTGGCCATTGCCCTGCAGAAAATGGGTGACCAGCCCCGTGCGGATCAGGCGTTGTTGGCCGGCTTGGCGGCGCAGCGCAATGCCAATGAGTGGCTGGCCGACTACGGTAGCCCGCTGCGCGACCAGGCGATGATCCTGGCGTTGCTGGAGGAGAACGACTTGGCCAAGGGCCAGCGCGAGGAGCGGTTGTTCACCTTGTCGGATCAGTTGGCCGCCAGCCCGTACCTGTCGACCCAGGAGCGTAATTCCCTGTTCCTGGCCGGGCGCCTCGGGTTCGCCAAGCCCCAAGCGAACTGGCAAGTGTCGCTCACCGGCAGCGGCGGTGTGCGTGAGTTGAACAACCAGCAATCGACGTTGGAGTTGGACGGTAAGTTGTTGTCCAGCGACCTGGCCTTGAGCAATCAGGGTGAAGCGCCGGTGTACCAGCAATTGACGGTCTCGGGTTATCCACAAGTGCCGCCAGCGGCCGGGGGCAACAACCTGAGTATCCGCCGCGAATACCTGGGCATGAACGGCCAGCCGTTGAACCTGCGTAACCTCAACAGCGGTGATCTGGTGCTGGTGCACTTGGCGGTCAGCGCCAAGCAACGGGTGCCGGATGCCCTGGTAGTCGACCTGTTGCCTGCCGGCCTGGAATTGGAAAACCAGAACCTGGCCCAAAGCGCGGCGAGCCTGGAGAACGCCAGCAGCCAGGTGAAGGAGTGGCGTGAGTCGATGCAGAATGCCTCGCTCAAGCATCAGGAGTTCAGGGACGATCGCTATGTGGCCGCGATGAATCTGGATGGCTATGGCACCACGCACTTGCTGTACCTGGCGCGCGCGGTGACACCGGGAACCTACCGCGTGCCGCCGCCGCAGGTAGAGTCGATGTATCGGCCGAACTGGCAGGCGGTGGGCGAGACGCCGGTGGATATGGTGATCAAGGGCCGCTGAAAGACAATGGTTCGATCCCTGTAGGAGCGAGCAAGCTCGCTCCTACAGGGGGAATCGAGCGTTTGCCTGTCAGTGCACAACCCAACTCAGCAACCACAGCCCCAGCATCAGCCAGATGATCCCCACGATAATCGAGGCCCGCATAAAGGCGCGTACCGCCGAGTAGAGGAACAACAGCCCGACGATCAGGGTAATGATGCTGATGATCGAGGTGTCCATGCCCAAGGTGCGTGACAGGCCGTCGATAAAGTTGCCGCCGGCGTGGGTCAAGGCCCCGAACAAACCGCTGAGCCCGTCGACGATAAAACGGATGACGGAACCGAGCGCCTGGCCCAACCATTCGAAAAAGCTTTCTACCTGCATGTGCGTGTCCTGATGAGAAGGTGGGCGTAACTGTGCCTTTGGTTGTCGATAACGCAGGCGAGTTCCCTGCAAGCATAGAGGTTTGCCCGTTTGAGTTTTAGTTTAATCACGTCCGGATGTACGCGGCCCAATGTGGGAGTTGGCTTGCCGGCGATAGCGGTGGGGCAGTTGTGGATAAGTTGACTGATCCTGCGCTATCGCAGGCAAGCCAGCTCCCACAGTTATTGCGCTGGGCTTTGGGTTGTGTGGTGTTGGTGGTTGCCCTGCTATGGCTGGCCGATCGTATCTGGCCCTTGCCCCTGCCCCAGGATGACCTGGCCCGGGTAGTGCTGGCCGAAGATGGCACACCACTGTGGCGATTTGCCGATGCCAATGGCGTATGGCGCTACCCGGTACACACCAGCGAAGTATCGCCTTATTACCTCGACGCGTTGCTCACCTATGAAGACCGTTGGTTCTACCAGCACCCCGGCGTAAACCCGTTGGCGCTGGTGCGTGCGACCTGGCAAAACCTGAGCGGCGCGCGGGTGGTGTCCGGCGGCAGCACCTTGTCGATGCAGGTTGCGCGCCTGCTCGACCCACATTCACGCACCCTGCACGGCAAGTTACGCCAGCTGTGGCGTACCGCGCAGTTGGAGTGGCACCTGTCCAAGGACGAAATCCTCAACCTGTACCTGAACCGCGCACCTTTCGGCGGCACGCTGCAGGGCGTGGCGGCGGCAAGCTGGGCGTACCTGGGCAAGTCACCGTCTCAGCTGACTCACGCCGAAGCCGCGTTGCTCGCGGTGTTGCCCCAGGCGCCAAGCCGTTTGCGCCCGGACCGTCATCCGCAGCGCGCCCAGGAGGCCCGCGACAAAGTGCTGCGCCGCCTGGCCGAGTTTCAGGTATGGCCGCAATCGGCGGTTGATGAAGCCTTGGAAGAACCCCTGCTGCTCGCCCCACGCCTGGAACCTAGCCTGGCGCCTCTGCTCGCCCGCCGGCTGAACCGCCCCGACAGCCCGCCGCTGATCCGCACCACCCTGGATGCCACCTTGCAACGCCGTCTGGAAGACCTGTTGCTGGGCTGGCGCGCACGCCTGCCGGAACACACCTCGGCGGCCATCCTGGTGGTGGAAGAAGAAAGCATGGCGGTGCGCGCCTACCTGGGGTCGGTGGATATCAACGACACCAAGCGCTTTGGCCATGTGGACATGATCAGCGCGCTGCGTTCGCCCGGTTCCACCTTGAAACCTTTTCTCTACGGGATGGCGTTGGACGACGGCCTGATTCACTCCGAATCGCTGTTGCAGGACGTGCCTCGACGCTATGGTGACTACCGCCCTGGCAACTTTTCCATGGGCTTTACCGGGGCAGTGCCGGCGAGCACGGCGTTGTCCAGCTCGTTGAACCTGCCGGCGGTGCAGCTGCTGGAAGCCTACGGGCCCAAGCGCTTTGCCGCGCAGATGCGCATCGGTGGCATGCCGTTGGCGTTGCCGGCATTGGCCGAGCCGAACCTGGCGCTGATCCTCGGCGGTGCGGGCAGTCGCCTGGAGGACCTGGTGAGTGGCTACAGCGCCCTGGCCCGCGATGGCAAGAGCGCCACCCTGCGGTTGCAACCGGACGATGCGCTCAGGGAGCGGTCGTTGCTGTCGCCCGGCGCCGCGTGGATTGTGCGGCGCATCCTCAGCGGCCAGGCGCGGCCCGACCGCGACCCGCGTGCCGAGCTGGTCCAACGCCCGGTGCTGGCGTGGAAGACCGGTACCAGCTACGGCTTTCGCGATGCCTGGGCGATTGGCGTAGGCCCGCGTTACCTGATCGGCGTATGGATCGGCCGGCCCGATGGCACGCCGGTACCCGGGCAATTCGGCCTGGCGTCGGCAGCGCCGTTGATGCTGCAGGTGCACGACGTGCTGACCAACCGCGACAGCCAGCGCGGCATCAGTGCGCCGGTCAAACCGGTGCCTGCCAATATCGGCGTGGCGGCGATCTGTTGGCCGCTGGGCCAGCCCATGAGCCGCAGCGACCCCAACTGCCGCCGCCAGCGTTTTGCCTGGACCCTGGACAACACCACGCCGCCGACCTTGCAGGCATTGGATCAACCCTTGAGTGTGGGTTTGATGGAAAGCATCTGGGTTAACACCAAAGGCTTGCGGGTCGATGCCCATTGTCCTGGCGCAACCTCCAAAAGCATTGCCCTATGGCCGGCACCGCTGGAGCCTTGGTTACCCAGGGTTGAACGCCGCGAAGCGCGCATCCCGGCGGCTGACCCGGACTGCCCGCCACCGGCGCTGGCCGCGTCATCGCCGTTGTCCATCGTAGGCGTACGCGAGGGCGATCAATTGCGTCTGCCCGCTGCCAGTCAGCAAGCCTTGCGCCTGAACATCTCCGCCTTGGGCGGCAGTGGCCGGCGTTGGTGGTTCCTCAATGGTGCGCCGTTGGGCGACAGCGCCAATCAGGACAGCATCAATGCCAGTTTTGAACGGCTGGGCCGCTATCAGCTCAGCGTATTGGATGAAGCCGGTCAAACCGCCAGGCTCGAATTCAGCGTTGTCGACTGATCGTTGCTGATCGTTCCCACGCTCTGCGTGGGAACGCCGCCTGGGACGCTCCGCGTCCCGTCATGGGGTAAGCTATACCCATTCAGGAGCCCCCGCATGAACCTCGAACACCTCACCGAACGCCTGCACCGCATCCGCGATACCAATGACTGGAAACAGTTTCACAGCCCGAAAAACCTGGCCATGGCTGCCAGCGTGGAAATGGCCGAGCTGGTGGAAATCTTCCAATGGCTCACCGAAGACCAATCCCGCCAACTGCCCGCCGATAAACTCGCCCATGCGGGCCAGGAGGTCGGTGATATTGTCCTGTACCTGCTGCTGCTGTGCAGTGAACTGGGCCTGGATATGAACGAAGTGGTGCGCGCCAAACTGGCCGATAGCGAACGGCGGTTTACCCATGAGTGATCGTCATTTCGACCAGTTGGCCACGCGCTTTGCCGAAAAGATCTACGGCGGCGCCAAGGGCGCGATTCGCCTGGCGGTGCTCCAGGCCGACCTGGTAGAAGCCTTGCCGCAACGCCCATTGCGCGTGCTGGATATCGGTGCAGGCCTGGGGCATATGTCGCTGTGGCTGGCCGAGCAGGGCCACGAGGTAACCCTGGCCGAACCCGCTGCGCCGATGCTTGAAGGGGCGCGTCAGCGCTTTGCTGACGCCGGCCAGACCGCGACCTTTATTCATGCACCGTGGCAGGACTTGCTCGGCCAACTCACCGAGCCTTACGATCTGGTGCTGTGCCATGCCGTGCTGGAGTGGTTGGCCGAGCCCCACGCCATCCTGCCGGTGCTGCACCAACTGACGCTGCCGGCGGGCTGGTTGTCCCTGGCCTTCTACAACCGTGATGCGTTGATCTACCGCAACCTGCTCAAAGGCCACTTCCGCAAAATGCGCAAGAACGACATGGCCGGCGAAAAGCAGAGCCTGACGCCGCAACAACCCCTGGACCCACGGGAGTTGGCGACGCAACTCGAAGGGCTGTGGCAGGTCGAAAGCCAAAGTGGTGTGCGGGTGTTCCACGACTATATGCCGGTGGAGTTCCAGGCGCGCGCCAACCTGCAGGACTTGTTGGAGATGGAGCTCGCTCACCGTCGTCACCCAAGCTTTGCCGGGCTTGGGCGATATTTGCACTGGATCTGCCGCCCGGTTTAAGCGGCCCAGCGTGGGAGGTCGACATGCGTCGTCTCGGTTTAATCCTGTTGTCTTTAGGTCTTGGGGCTTGTTCGAGCCCCAACCCTTACGTCGCCAGTTCGGCACCGATGCCGCCGGCGCCCGCCCAGGCAGCCACTACCTTTGATGCCAGCGCTTACCCCGCGCCGGTACGCGACTATGGCGCCTACCGCAGTTGGGGCTGGCTCAACGGCCAGTTGCCGGCGGGTACGGCCTGGGCCGATTCGGCGCAGATTGCCGAGGCGGTCAGCGGCGCCCTCGACCAGCGTGGCTTGCGCCCCTTGCATGACAAGCGTGCGCCCGACCTGCTGGTGAGCGCCGATGTACGCCTGGAAAAACGCCTGCGCCAGGTCCAGGATGATTACGGGTATGGCTACGGTGGCTACAACCGTTATGGCAATGGTTATGGCATGTACAACAGCGTGCCGGTGGTGCGTACCTATGAAGTGACAGTGGCCGTGGCGCGTATCAGCCTGTTCGATGCGCGCACCCGCCAGCCGGTGTGGAGCACCAGCGCCGAAACCACCAGCCAGGGCAGCCTGAGCGAACGCGCCGATAGCTTGCGCAAGGCGATGCAGAAGGCAATGGCCGCCTATCCACCCAGTTAGCAGCTATTCTCATTACAGGCCCACGTTGTTTTTTGGAGAACACCATGCTTCGTCGCATCGCTGCACTTGCTGTTGTCATGTTGCTGGGCGGTTGCCAGAGCAACCAGGTCAACCATGATTTCGACGCCAGCCGAGACTTCGGCGCCTATCGCAATTGGGCCTGGAAAGACCCGGCGTTGCAGTACCGTCCCGATGACCCGCGAATCAAGAGCGACCTCACCGAGCAACGCATCCGCCAGGCCGTGGGCGAGCAACTCGACCAACGCGGCCTGCGCCCGGCAGCGGCAGGTACCAAGGCCGACCTGAATGTACAGGCGTACCTGATCGTCGAAGACCGCCAGCAACAAGTCACCACCAACTATGGCGGCGCCTGGGGCGGCCCATGGAATGGCTACTGGGGCGCGCCGATGTACAACGAAACGCGCAACATCACCTATAAAGTGGCGACCATCCAGATCGACCTGCTCGACGGCAAGGACGGCAAACTGGTATGGCGCGGCAGCGACGAACAAATGATGGCCAGCACGCCAAACCCCGAGGATCGCAACCAGGCCATCCGTAGCACCGTGACCAAGATTCTTTCCAACTACCCGCCACGCTGATCCCCCGTACCCGCTGTGGGAGCGGGCTTGCTCGCGAAAGCGGTGTGTAAGTCACTGCTTCAGTTACTGCACTACCGCTTTCGCAGGCAAGCCAGCTCCCACATTTGATCTTCAGTGTTTTGAGCATAGCGTTCGCTTAGCTGAGTTGTATTAGGGGGCCGACATTCTGGGCATCTCCGCCAGTCGCCAATGTGGCGAGTTGCCAGCAACCTGTCGAAGCCTTGTCTACACTCCAGTGCAACGGAGAGTTAGCGCAGGAGTGCTTCGATGTCTCCCCGATTCGGTTCCAGACAGCGTGGTGCAATAGGCTTGATGGCGGCAGGCACCTTGGCCTTGGCTCTGGTGTTCACGTTGCTGGCGGTCGACAGCGGGCGCTTGTATCTGGAAAAGCGCAAGCTGCAATCCGTCGCCGACACCTCGGCGCTGGAAGCGGCCGGTCTCGGTGGCCAATGCGGTACCAACACCACCGCGAACGCCTATGCCACGCAAAATGCGGCGCGCAACGGTTTTACGGTTGGTAATGGCAGCACCCTGGCCGTGACGTGCGGCACCCTGGCGACCAATGCTCTGAACACCCGTGTGTTTACCGCTGATGCCACCAAGAGCGACGCCATCCGCGTGGTGGCTTCCCGCACTGTGATGACCAGTGTTGCCAATGGGCTGTGGAACCTGTTCAGTGGTGCGCCGATTACCCCGCAAATCAACTTGAGCGCCACCGCCGTCGCGGCGACACCGCCGCCCGTGGCGCAGTTGTCGATCCGCAGCAGCCTGGCCAGCGTCGATTCAGGCAAATCCCCGCTGCTCAACCTGGTGATCGGCAACCTGCTCGGCGGCAACCTTTCGCTCACGGCGGCGGGTTGGAACGGCTTGCTGCAGACCAACGTCAACCTGCTCAGTTACCTCGACCAACTAGCGATCAACCTGAACGTGAAGGCCGGTGACTACGATGCCTTGCTCAGTACCGCGGTCTCGGCGACTCAACTGATCGACGCTGCTGTGAAGGTCTTGCAGAAAAACGGCGCGGCGGCTACGGCGGTCATCAATGACGTGATTTCGATTCAAGCCATTGCACCTAACAGCAAGCTGTTAACGGTGGGAGACCTGGTCGACATCGCCACCGGCACGCCGACAGCGGCGCTGAACAGCAACGTGCAATTGTTTCAACTGCTGGAAGCGGTAGCGCAGTTGTCCAGTAGCAAGAATGCGGTGAGTGCGGCGGCGCAGGTCGCGATTCCGCTAGTGGGCAATGTGTCGATCCAGACCAAGGTCATCGAACCGCCGCAGCTGTCGGCCATTGGCAATCCAGCGTTGGCGAAGAAGGGCTTATTGAATACCCCGCCGACCGATCAGATTTTTGTACGCACTGCGCAAGTGCGTACGTTGGTGACTGTACAGGCGCCGATCATCAAGGCGGTTTCTGGCGTGGCGTCCATATTGACAGGCCTGGGCACGCCGGTGTCCCAGGTGGTCAAGGGCTTGTTGAATCTCAACCTGCCGGCGGTGGTTGGCGGTGTGTTGTGCCTGGTGGCCTGCAATGTGGCTGACGTGGATGTCACAACATCGCTGGCCATTTACATCGAAGCCGGCAGTGCGCAAACCAATGTCACGGATTTCAATTGCGACTCGCCGGCCTCCAAATCCTTGACGGTGAAAACCACTACGTCCCTGGCGACCCTGGCGGTCGGTACGGTGGATCCGGTGGCGGCTTTTTCTTCCTCGGCAGCAGTCAATGTGCAGCCGGTCAGGCTGATTGATTTTGGCGAGCGCTACTGTGTGGTCCTGACGCTGCTGTGCAGCCCCAACCGTACACCCAATGTGGGTGGCGGTTTGCTGTTGAAAGCCAACTCCACCATTGCCGCGCAAACCAGCACGATGGTGTTTGCGCCGGTGGCCGAGATGAATGCGCCGCCCACCTACAAGTTCGCGCCGGGCACCGCCAATATCGTCGGCAGCCTGGCGGCGACCCTTAATGGCTTGCAGGTGACTTACGCACCACCCAGCGGGAGTGTCTCCAATGGTGCGTTGGCTGGGGTCGCCGGGCTGTTGGCGACTATCACTACGGCGGTGGTGGGGTTGATCCAGAACGTGCTGTCGCCGATTCTCGACCCCGTCGTCAACACTTTACTCAGCGCCTTGGGCATCAACTTGGGTAACGCCGAAGTCGGTGCCAATCTCTCTTGCCATATGGGCCGGGCTTATCTGGTGATTTAGCCTGTTGGTCTATCTGACGCGCCGCGTTCCAAATGTGGGGGCTTGTCTGGGATGGCGGCCTGACAGCCGACGCCTATCTGGCTGACACCCCGCGTTCCAAATGTGGGAGCTGGCTTGCCTGCGATGGCGGCCTGACAGCCGACGCCGATCTGGCTGACACCCCGCGTTCCAAATGTGGGAGCTGGCTTGCCTGCGATAGCAGCCTGACAGCCGACACAGGTATACCGAGTACATATCCATTCCTGCGGTAACGGCCACTTAGGGTTCCGCTTTTACAGCGGCTCACTTTTGAAAAGCCCAAAAGTAAGCAAAAGGCTCTTGCCCCACCACTCGGCACCTCGCTTAGGCTCGGTGTGCCCGCAATCCGCCAGTGATTTGGGGGGGCGCCGCCACGCGCCATCCATGGCGCGGGGCGGCTAAACCGGCATCCCTGCCGGTTTACCCCCCAAATCACTGTCGAATTCCGGCCAGCGTGGTTTGACGGGGCGCTTAAGATCAAGATCACAAGCAGATCAAAAGCAAGAGCAAGAGCAAGAGCGGCTCGCTTCGCATCGTGGTTAGCTGATTGAGTGCTGCGCGATGGGTAACTCGACGCAGAATTTCGCGCCGGCCTCGCCGTTGGTGACGCTCAGGCGCCCACCCATGTTTTCCACAATCCCATAGCTCACCGAGAGCCCCAATCCGGTGCCGACGCCGATTGGCTTGGTGGTAAAGAACGGTTCGAAAATCCGCTCCAACAGGCGCGGGTCGATCCCGCCGGCGTTGTCTTCAACCCAGATACGCACATGGCGGCTGTCGTGCTCGCTGTGCAGGGCAATCCAGGGGCGCAGGGCAGGGTCTTTTTCTCGCTGGCTGAGCAATGCGTCACGGGCGTTGACCATCAGGTTGATCAGCACCTGTTCCAGCTGGTCGACATAGCCTTTGACCTGCACCGAGAAGTCCGCAGGGCTGATGCGCACGTCCACACCTTTGCCGCGCAGGCCTTCGCTGAGCAGGGACAGGGTGCCCTCCAGCGCCTGCGCCGGGTCGAACGGTTGCTGCTCGATTTCCGAGCGGCGGCCGAAGACGCGCATATGGTCGACCACCCGTGCCGCGCGTTGCACCTGGGCGTCGATACGCTGCAGTTTTTCCGTGAGGTAGTCGATTTGCACATCGCCATTGCCCAGGCGCTTGAGCACATTGGTGATGGCCATGTGCATCACGTTCAGCGGCTGGTTGATCTCATGGGCCAGGCCGGTGGCCATTTCGCCGAGGGTGGCCATTTTCGCGCTTTGGGTCAGTTGCTGCTGGGAGCGGCGTACTTCGGTGTTGTCGCGGCCCACGGCCTGCACTTCGATCAGAGCGCCTTGTTCATCGAAGACGCCACGGTCCGACCACACCCACCAGGCATGTTCGCGCCCCGGCAGTTGCAGGCTGATTTCCGCGGTGCTCACCGGGAATTCCGGGGTCAGTTGCTGAATGCGTTGCATAAAGGCGGCGCGCTGTTCATCCGACAGCCACTGGCCCAAGTCGATGCCTGGCAATTGGTCGGGCCGGCATTCCAGGTAATTGGCCAGCGGCGTGTTGCCGAAGGTGAGGATCAGGTCGGGACGGTAGCGACAGATCATCGCTGGCGAGTCTTCCACCAGGATACGGTAGCGCTCTTCACTTTGGCGCACCTGCTCGGCGGCCAGGGTCGCCTCGGTGACGTCCAGCCAAAGGCCCACGGCTTCGACCGGCAAGCCCAGGTCGTCGCGCAAAAGCTTGGCTTCGTCGAGCAGCCAGTGGTAGTTGCCTTGCTTGTCGCGCAGGCGGTAGCGGCTGCGCACGTTGCCTTCGCGCAGCAGCTGGCGGGTGCGTTCGAAGTAGCGTTCTCGGTCGTCGGGGTGGATCAGCGCCGCCAGGTTGTCGTGGTTGCAATCGGCCAAGGTCCAGCCCAGCAGCGGCAACAGGCTGGCGCTGAAAAACGCTGGGTGCAGCGCGCCGTTGACGTAGCGCTGCACATAGATGACGGCCGGTGAGCTGGCGATCAGGTTGTCCAGGCGCGCATGGGCGGCGGCGGCTTGCAGTTGCTGGTTCTGGATGTCGCTGATGTCGAGCATGAAGCCGATCCAGCGCCGTTCATTGCCGGCGCCCAGCACTTGGCCGTGTATGCGGTACCACAGGGGCGACTGCTCAGGCTCGGTGCGTTGCAGGCGCACGCTGGTCAGCAGTGGCTTGCCCAGGGCTTGCAGGTCTTGCAGGCGGCTGTCGAGGGCCTGACGGTCGGCGGGGTGGATGAGTTCGAGCCAGGTGCCGAGGGGTTGGCGGGTGGGGCCTTCGTCCAGGCTCAGGTTGCGCAGCAATTGTGGCGCCAGTTGGATTTCCTGGGTGGCGGGCAACAGTTCCCACCAGCCAGTGCCGAGCAGGCCTTGCAGGGCTTCTACCCGTTCCAGTTGCTGGTGGTGACGCTGTTCGCGCAGACGGCCCAGCAGCGGCGCGGCGAGTGCCGCGCACAGGTTCAGCCAGTCACGCTCGCCGGTGTGGTGTGCCTGGCCGTTATAGAAGCCACACAGCAGCCACGCGGCGGCGCCATGGCTGTCGCGGTACGGCACCAGGAAGCCGTCGGCATTGCCAAATACACTGTGCAGGCGCGGGTTGTCGCTGCGCCCCTGGGCAATGTCCAGGCTAAGTGGTGTGTTGCCGTTGATGCTGTCCAGGCTGGTGCCCAGGTGTTGCCCGGTCTGCCACAAGGCCGGGGCGTCGTGAGCGGCGTAGTGGCTGTAGATGCGCCAGCCCTGGTCATCTTCGTCGAGCAGTGCCATGGCGACGCAGGGAATGCGCCAGCGCTGGGCCACGCTGCGCAGGTGTTCGCTGAACACCTGGGGCAAGCGGTTGAGGCTGCACACGCGCAGCTGTTCGCTCATCAGGGCGGCGAGTTGGTGGTTCTGTTCGCGTTGCTGCACCCGTACTCGGTCGGCCAGCAGGTCAGTGATGTCCAGCAGGTGCAGGGCCCAGCCGTCACCCTCCGGCTCGATCCAGCCGCGGGTATGCAGGACCTGGCCGGCAGCGCCCTGAAGGTCGAGATCCAGGCCGTGTCGTTGCCACTCCTGCGGCGTGCCCTCGACACTCAGTGCGCTATCGGCACACAGCAAGGTCTGCAAGGGCGGGTTGGGCGCGTTGGCAAGATGCTGGGCAAGCAAAGGCCTCAAGGTGCCTGAGATGCTCAGCACCCGACCCAGGTTGTCCAATTGCACTTGCAGGCCCGGTGCGGGTGTTGCTGGCGCGTCCAAGGCCAGGGCGCTGCTGCGTCCGCGCAGGCGTGCGAACAATTTATCCCCCGTCGTCAAAACTGAAGGCTCGAGGTAGCAGTGAGGTTGGTGGGCAGGTTGGGTACGGTGCCCACCCCGGGCAATACCAGGGCCGGCAAGACCGCTTTGATATTGGCCGAGGGGTAGGTGATTTTCACTGTCAGCAAATTATTGGTGTAGGTGGCGGTGATATAGCCGGGCAAGAATTTCAATGAGCCGGGGATCCAGTTCAATTGGGCCTGGGCGGCATCCTTGGCGCGTTGCACCACCAGGGCCGAATAGCCTGCGGTGCTGGGGTCCAGGGACACACTGCGGCGTACCCCTTCAGCCGCCGCCTGGTGAAATGACTGCATCAACAGCAATGGCAAGCTGTAGCTGAGCATGCCGTAGAACACTGCAAAGAAAATCACGAAGACCAAGGCAAACTCGATCGCCGCAGCGCCTTTTTGCTTTCTCGGGAGGCTCGATTTCATGACTGCGTCTACCCTGAGTCGAGTACTTGATATCAGCATAGAATCATTCAGCCAAAAGGGATGTTTTTTACGTGATCCAGACGCTAGTGATTGTGCTGTGGTTGGGCGTATGTGCTGTGCAGGATATTCGCCAGCGCCAAATTTCCAATACGCTGACCCTGGGCGTAGGCCTGCTGGCGTTGATCTACCTGCTGTGGGCGGGGTCGACCTGGCTGGGCGCGCCTCGCAGCGAGGGCGGCCTGGCCTTGGCTTTGGCACTGGTACTGACCTTGCCGGGCTATGCGTTGGGCCGCTTTGGCGCGGGGGATGTGAAGTTGCTAGCCGCCTTGGGGCTGGCCTCCAATATCGAGTACCTGCTGGGGTCGCTGATCGGTGCGGGCATCGCTATGGTGGCCTGGACACTTATGCATCAAGGGCTTAGCTCAAACCGCGTTGAACGGGGAGGGCAAGCGTCAACAAAACAGCCTTTTGCGCCCTTCGTTTTGACAGGTTTTGCCGGCAGCTGGTTTTGGATCCATCAGTCGCGCGAGTTGATTAATGCTATGTACATAGTCGGAAAGTACGTCTACGTTTAATCAGGAGTTGTGTAGGAATTTTCGTCAGAAAGGATAGGTCATCATTTGGCTTGCCAGGCATGGAGTAGCGCGTGAACAAGCTTACGTCTGCAGTAAAAGTGCTCGTAGTCGACGATCAACCCTTAATCGTAGAGGAGCTCTGTGAATTTCTTGAAAGCAGCGGGTACCGTTGTGTCCCGTGCGAGTCCAGCCAGCAAGCTGTCCAGCGTTTCAAGGAAGACCTTCAGATCGGTTTAGTGCTGTGTGACCTGCATATGCCGGACATGGACGGCATCGAGCTGGTGCAGGCGCTGCAACGCATCGCCGGCAAACATCGCGCGTTCGAAGCGATCATGCTTACCGGGCGCGCCGACAAGCAGGATGTGATCAAGGCCCTGCGTGCGGGCATCGCTGATTACTACCAGAAGCCGATCAACCTCGATGAATTGCTCGAGGGCCTCAAGCGCCAGGAAGCGGCATTGGAGGAGCGGCAGAAAGACCTGCAGTTGGGCACGCTCAACCAGAAGTTGCAGTACCTGTCCGAATCCATCAACGACTTGTATATGGACTTGGACAAGGTGCGCCGCAACCCGACGCCCCAGGACCATGACGGGGACCCTTCGGCCGATGAAGCCGGGCCGTTGGAGATCCCGGCGATCTTCAATCAACTGTCACCGCGCCAGTTGGATGTGGCCCGCCTGGTGGGCAAGGGCCAGACCAACTACCAGATTGCCTGTGAGCTGGGGATTACCGAGAACACGGTCAAGCTGTATGTGTCCCAGGTGCTGCGCCTGACCCATATGCACAACCGCACGCAGTTGGCGCTGGCGTTGTCACCGAGCAACTCGGCGATGCGCCAGCGGGTGACTGCGCACTAAAGGCCCAGGCAAACCTTGCAGGAGCCATCTTTCTGTGGCGAGGGAGCTTGCTCCCGCTCGACAGCGCTGCTGGAGTCGGCTTTTCTTGGGGGCGCTTCGCACCCCAGCGCAAGCAAGCTTGCTCGCCACAGTAGCTTTACTTGCTTCCACTTTGCGCAGTCCCGCCTACTTTCTGATCAAAAAACTCCGGGATTGGATGCTTGTTGCTGTCCAGCCAGCGCTTGAGCGCCTGTTCGCGTTCTGCCGGCGTGGTTTTTTGCGGGTTGGCCGAGGCTGCACGCCCGCTCAGTTGCAGCGCCATCCAGTTTTCCGTTTCTGCCTGCCGGGGTGAAGATGGCCCCGCTTCGATGGCCGAAGCAAGGAGGGGCAGCGCCAGGCAGGCAAGGCCGGCAAGGTGGTGGAATTTCATCATCGACTCCCTATTTCACAGAGGCCGGCAGCGCGTCGCTGACCGCCGCTACCTGATCTTTGACTGGACGCTGCGGTGCCGTGCCAGCCTCCTTGAGGTGTTGCGCCCGTGCCTGGGCCCGGGTCACCTGATCAGGGCTCAACCCGAGTTGGCCGACCACTTTCGCGGCTTGCTCCCAATTGTCCTGATAGATCAGCAAGGTCACCAGGTTCACTGCCGCCAGTTGATCGCTCTGCTTGAGCTCGATGGCGGTCATGAATTCAAAGCGTGCGTCGTCCAGGCGCCGTTGATCGAGGTACACCACGCCCAGGTCATTGCGGATTTTTTCGTCGGTGGGCGCCAGCCGTGCTGCGCGTTGCAGGTGAGCCATGGCCTGGCCGTTGTCGCCCTTGGCCGACGCCAGTTGCCCCAGGCCGTGCTCACCGTCGGCGGCCAGGCAGGTGCCCAGCAGGCTGCGGTACAACGGCTCGGCGTCGGGACGGCCTAGCAAGCGATAGGCACGGGCCTGGCGCTGACGAACCTGGGGCAGGGTGCTGGGCAGGTTCTGCAGGTTGGCGAGGCTGGCGTGCAGCTTGCCTTCGTTGGCCATGTCATCGGCCAGGTTCAGCGACAGCTCCTGGTCGGCGCTGGGCTTGGGGCAACTGCCCGGCGCCAGCAACCCGGCCCACGGAACCTGGCCATTGCTGGCACAACCGCCCAGCATCAGCAGGCTCAAGGCGACGATCAGTGGTTTCATGGCAGGCTCCTCAAAAATTATTCAAGGCTCGGGAGATGGCGATCATGGCCGGCCCCCCCAGCACGATCAGCAAGGCGGGAAACAGGAACACCATCATCACCACGGACATCTTCGCGGACATCTTCGAGATGTATTCCTGCAGGCGGGTCAGGCGGCGGTCGTCGAGCAACTGCTTGAGGGCCAGCAGGGATTTCATCGCACCGCCGCCTTGGTGGATCAACTGCTGAAGGATGATGCAGGTGTCGGTGAACTCATCCACGGCCAGCAGGCGTGCGGTCTTGCCCAACTCTTCGGACAGTTCCAGACCCGAGTCGACCCTTGCCAGGACCAGCCGCAGTTCATGGGTCAGGTCTGGCAGCAAGCGCTGGGCTTCGGTGCTCAACACCCGCAGCGATTGCTCAACTGCCATGCCGGATTCGAACAGGATGCGCAGCAACGGAATGAAGGTGGAAATTTCCCGAGCGATGCGCTCCTGGCGGTATTTCGCGCTGAGGGCGAGGATGCGTTTGGGCAGCAGGTAACCGATGCCCAGGGCAATTGCCGGGGCAATCCAGGGCGAGCCAGCATGGGGGAACAGCAGTTGCTGGCCGAGCAGGGTCAAGCCCAGTAGCACGATGGGCACGCCGATCTGGAAAGCCGCAAACATGGAGCGCTGGTTGGCTTTGCGCCAGCCGACGCGGTTGAGCAGGGTCTGGGTTTCGTTGTCCAGGCTGACCGAACGCTGGGCCACGGCGCTGGCGCCCAACTGGCGCATCAGGCTGCCGAGTTTGTCCTCGCGGGTCAGTTGGCCTTGCAGACGTTGGCTGACCAGGCGCTGACGGCGCCTTTGCTCCAGCAGGTTGCCGACGATCAAGGCGACGGCGGCGAGCGACAGCAGGATGCAAATCAGGATGGCCATCTCAAATACTCCGCAACATGCGCCACATGACGAAGGTGCCCGTGATGTCGAGCGCCACCGCGGCCAGCAGCAGGTGGCGCCCGGTTCCGTCATTCCACATGCTCATCAGGTAGCCCGGGTTGACCATCAGGAAGTAGCCGACCATGACGATAGGCAAACCCGCCAGCACATAGGCGGTCATGCGCGTTTCGCCGGTCATGGCCTTGAGTTGGCGCGCACCCTGTTCGCGCTCGCGGATCATCTTGATCAGGTTTTCCAGCAGCTCGCTGGCGTTTCCGCCGTAGCGGTGGTTGACCTTCAGGCCGAGGGCAAACAGGCGGAACTCATCGCGTTCGTAAAACTCGGCAAAGTCGCTGACCGACTCCGGCAGGCTCACGCCCATTTGCACGTTGCGCTGGATGCGGCTCATCGCCTGTTTGAGCGGCGCTTCGGTGCTGTCGATCGCACCCAGCACAGCGTCCGCCAGGGTGCGCCCAGACTTGAGGCTGCGCACGCTGTGGTCCAGCAGCTGCGGCAATTGTTCGACCATGCGCTGCACTCGCCGTTGGTAGCGCCAGGCGATATACACCCGCAGCAGCAGCGGCGGCAGGATCAGCATGGCCAACAGTCCCAGCCCGCCGGCCAGCAGATAGCCCAGCAACATGCCCAGCGCCCAGCCGCTCAACCACAAACCCAGGCGGTCGGTGGGTTTGCCCAGGCCGGCGCGCTGGAACATGCGCTCCAGCGCGACCCAGCTGCCGTTCGGCTCCTGGGGCACCGGCTGGCCGTCGCTGAGCCGCTCCAGCACCCGATCGGTACCGGCCTGGCGCAGCCCTCGCTGGAACAGCCAGACGGACAGGCTGATCAGCAGGATGCAAATGAGCAGCAAGACAAGTCCGGTCATAAGCCCTCTCTACAACGGCAATGCCGATTCACGCCGCAGCTTGTCGCCGGCCGGGTTGAGCGCTTCGCGCAGGAAGCCAAAACCGGTACGGCGGTCGAGGCGGAACAGGGTGTTGGTGACATACACGTCGTCGCGTACGCCCACCACTTCTACCACCTCGCTGACGCAACGGCGCCCATCGGGCAGGCGCGTCAGTTGGATCACCACATCCAGTGCGGCGCAGATCATCTGCCGCAGGGTTTTCTCCGCCACCACACGGCCGGTCAGACCCACCAGGGTTTCCAGGCGCAATAGCGCGTCCTGGGCATTGTTGGCGTGCACCGTGCTCATGGAACCGTCATGGCCGGTGTTCATGGCCGTCATTACGTCGAGCACTTCGACGCCACGGATCTCGCCAAGGATGATGCGGTCCGGGCGCATCCGCAGGGCGTTGCGAATCAGGTCGCTGGCCTTGACCTCGCCATGCCCCTCGGCATTGGGCGGGCGGGTTTCCAGGCGCACCACGTGGGGGTGGCCCAGTTGCAGCTCGGCCACGTCTTCGATGGTGACCAGGCGTTCGTGGGGGTTGATCAATTGGCTGAGGATATTGAGTAGCGTGGTCTTGCCGGTGCCTGTGCCGCCACTGATGAGGATATTGCAGCGCTTGCCCACCGCTTCCTGGAAGAACTCGAAAATAGGGTGGTCGATGGTCTGCATCGCCACCAGGTCGCTGCTCTTGAGCATGTCCTTGCGAAACTTGCGGATCGACAGGCAGGGGCCGTCCAGGGCAATCGGCGGGATGATCGCATTGACCCGGCTGCCATCTGGCAAGCGCGCATCGACCATCGGTGACGACTCATCCAGGCGCCTTCCAAGGGGCGCGAGAATGCGCTGCATGACGCGTTCTACATGGTGCGCGTCGATAAAACGCAGATCGCTCTGATGGAGTACTCCGTCACGCTCGATAAACACCCGGTGCGGGCCGTTGACCAGAATCTCGGTGATCGACACATCGCGCAGCAGCACTTCCAGCGGGCCGAAGCCAGTCAGCTCGTCGACGATTTCCTCGGCCAGGCGCTCCATTTCATAGCGCGAGATCGCCAGGTGCATGCGCGTGATGTATTCGGCCACTTTGTCGATGACAAATTGCGCCAGGGATTGGCGCGAGCCTTCCAGCAGATTCTGGCCCGACTCTTCGATGGCATCGATGATGTAGCGATGCAGCACCAGTTTCAGGCCATCATGGTCGTTGTGCGCGGCGCTTCCACGGGCCGGGGCGCCGAAGAGTTTTTCGCCGTTCATCGACTCGCCCCCAGCAGGCGTTCGAACCAGCGTGTCGAGGGTTTATCCAAGCCTTCGGTACGTTTGGCCAGGCGCTCGCCCAGGTGGCGCAGGGCTTGGGTCAAGGCTTCGCGGGGGGCCAGGGTGAACAGGCTTTGCCCCTGGTTTTTGGCGTTCAGGCGCACTTCGGGGCTCAGGGGCAACACGGCGATGCACTCCAGGCCGAAGCTTTTTTCCAGGGCTTCGGTGCCGGGGGCACAGCCTTTGATGTAGCGATCGACCAGTAGCTTGGCATGGTCGAGCTTCATGCCTTTTTCGCGCCACAGGTTCAGCACCGCCAGGTTACGCCGACAGTCGAGCACGCCCTGGTCTGTGCACCACAACAGCTTGTCGCAGTGGCTGACAAAGGTGCGCAGGGCTTCGCTGTCCGCTTGCCCTGTGAGGTTGACCACGATGTGCTGGAAATGCTGGCGCAAGGCGCTGAGCAACATGTACAGCTCGGCGGCGCTGGTCATTTCCAAGGGGTCATCGCTGGTGGCGTAGGAAAGGATCCGCAGGCCGTCGTCGGTGCTGGTGAACGCGCTGTTGATGAGCGTGGCGTCCAGGCGTCGCAGGTGGCGCAAGGCGTCGCCGAAATTGAAGGTGCTGTCCAGGCCCAGCAGCGCGAGGCTGTCGCCCCTGGGAAGGCCTAGGTCGAGCATCAGCGTCTGCTGGCCGCTCTTTTGCACCACCATCGCCAGGTGGCTCGCCAGCAGGGCGCCATCGGTATTGCCCTGGGCACCGTAGAGCACGGTGAGGCCGCCGAGATGGGCGTTCGGCGCGCTGGGCGGCAAGCGCTTGCTCAGGCGCCGCACCAGCCCGGCCACTTCGCTGGAGCGTGAACCATAGGCGACAAAATCCCGCGCACCGGCACGCATGGCGTTGAGTACCAACTGGTTGTCCATGCCGTCGCCCAAGGCCACCACCGCCAACATCGGCTTGGCTTCCAGGGCGCCTTCGATCAAGGCGCTCTGGGCTACCAGGTGCTCGCGGTCCAGGCCCACGAACACCAGGTTGGCGAAGGTCACGTCCACCAGTGCCAGCAATTCGTCGAGGCTGCCGCCGCCCACGTTGATCACTTGGCCAAGAGGGGCCAGGGCACCCTGGAGCCATTCCAGATCGGTGCTGTTACGGGTGATTGCCAGGAAGGTCTGGCTCAGGCTATCGCTCATTGGGAAAGTCCACTGCGACGGTCGAAGTTGCCATTCTCCAGGAAGAACAGCCGGAACCAATTCGGGTCATAGGTGCGCAGTTTTTCGCCGGGCAGCGACGGCAACTGCGCATTGGCAGCCAGTGGCTGGACCAGATGCGGCGTGACAATCATCAGCAGTTCTTTTTCTTCGCTGTTGATATTGGAGTCGCGGAAAAACGCACCAAGGATCGGGATATCGCCCAGGCCCGGGAGCTTGGCGATGGTGGAGCGGTTGGTGCTGCTGATCAGGCCGCTGATCACAAAGCTTTCGCCATCGGCCAGTGACACGCTGGTGTCGGTGCGCCGGACGGTCAGGGCGGGCACCTGAATGCCTTCGATGCGGATTGCATTGTTGTAATCCAGCTCGCTGACTTCCGGGGCGACCTTCAAGGCGATGCGGTTGTGGTCGATGACCGTGGGCGTGAGGGTCAGGCGAATGCCGAATTCCTTGTACTCAATGGTGATGGTATCGCTGCCGGCACTGGGCACTGGAATCGGCACTTCGCCGCCGGCCAGGAAGGTCGCGCTCTGGCCGCTCATGGCCACCAGGCTCGGGCGCGCCAGGGTATAGGCGAAGCCGCTGCTTTCCAGGGCGTTGATCAGTGCCTTGACCCGGCCACCGCCAAAACCGATGTTGAAGTTGTCGGCACTCACCGGCAATTTGAAAATGCCCTCTGACGGGGACAGCAAGTCGGGGCTGCCGAGGAAGAAGTTTTTACCCATGCCCAGGATTTTGGTGCTGGCTTCCTTGAGCTTGGTGCGGCTGACCTCGACAAAACGAATATCGGTCTGCACCTGGCTGGGCAGCGTCGGGTCTTCGGAGGGCGACAGCGATTGGCTGGTGAGCGCCGAAGTAGCCTTGCCCTTGACGAACACCATGCTCTGGCGCGGCGTGGTCGAGCAGCCGGTCCACACCATCAGGCTGGTAGCGCCGCTGCCGACGCCAGTGAGCAGGAAATGGCGGTCGCCGTTGACCCGCACATCGGCAATTTTCGGGTCGCCGATAGCCAGGCGCGTAATCGCTACCGGCGATTGCAGCTCGGTCTGCAAGCCTTCGCCCACCTCGATCACGGCGGGCAGTTGGCCCAGGGTGTTGCAGTTGCCCGATGCGCCCATCGCCATGCCCAGGGGCAGGCACGGCAGCATCAAGGCCAAGGCCAATTGAGCGTAGCGTTGGCTCATTCAAGGCATCCTTGTTCAATCAGGGGGTAGGTTGTGCTGCCGCCGCGCCGCGAATCACTTCGATACCCTGACGCTGGCCGGTGACGGCCACCGCGGGGGTGATTTTTTTCGGCGGGCCGCTGAGGGCCAATTGGGTGAATTGGTAGAGGTCGCGGTTGGCGCTTTGCACCTTGTCCGGGGTGTCGCTTTCACCGGCCCAGTAGCGGCTGAGCAATTGTTCGTCGGCACTGCGCACGGCCAGGCGCAGCGTGCCGGCTTGGGAAGCGAGCATCAGCCGACTCAGCAATTGTTCGGGCACCGCCAGCACCACACTGCGCGCGGCGGTGCGACGTTGAGCCGCCTGGGCGCGTTCTTCGGCGGTGGCGGGTGGCGGTACTGCCGGGGTGCCGTCGTTGGCCAGCCCCAGTTGGTCGCCGACGCTGAGCAGGCGAATCGCCGGGATGACCACCTGCGCCGATTGCTCGGCATTGGCATTGTCCTGGCGCAAGAACAGCAAGACATCCACGTAATCGCCGGGGCTCAACTGGCCACCGGCACCGATGACCTCGTCGACGGCGACGGCGAGGGCGCGTTCATCTGCACGAATCATGCGGGCCAGGGGGCCGCCGGCGGTGAAGCTTTCATCATTGAGCCAGGTGCCGGCACCCAGAGCCCGCAAGGGCGTACGACCGATGGCCTGGTCAACGCTGGTCAGGCTGCCAGCCGGCACGGTGCGCAGTTTTTCCACGGCTACATCGGCAGCGGTGAGGGGCACAAAAGGCGCAACTGCGTGCACCAGTACCACGACGGGCTGGCGGGTGTGGTCTTCCACGACTGCAACGGTTTTTTCAACGGAAATGACAGGTTGTGGAGAGGGTGCTAGCGCGGGTGCCGGTGGACGGCTCAGCACCAGGCCCCAATACCCTGCCACCAGGGCTCCGATAAGCAGCAAGCCAGCCAAGACCATGCTGATGCGACTGTTCATGACGGCGCTCCCTATCCTGTTGCACTGCTTTTATTCCCGTTAATCCAAACGAGTTAAATTCGCAACTGGGCTGTGATGAACAACTAACGATTTGGCTATTTGAAGGTAGCTCAGCTAGGACAAATTGCCATTACTGAATGAAAAATTTATCTGCGCGGTTAAAGCAGGGGCTGTAAATAACGGATTTGTGGGGCTGGCGCGGCGACTAATACTTTATGATTAATTCATTCTTACAGTTGTGAGTGTTAAATTTGTTGACAATGCTCTAGTGGCACACGGCAATCATTGTGCGGGCCAGCTGTATCGGCGCTTTTTGGCGCATGAAGGAGATCTCAACATGATCCTTGACCTGTTCTTGAAATTTTATGTTCACGCTCAGTTATTCCTGCGTCGCAGAGATGGGGCGTCGGCTATTGAATATGTGATTATCGTCGCGATAATTGCGTTGGTGATAGTCGGCATTGGTACTGGGCTTGGCGATAAGATAAAAGGCATCTTCGAGCAAGTGTCCGATGCGCTGCCAGCTGCGACTTAGCCGTCATTGCGGTATTCTTTCGTTCCGGTGATTCTTTTTATCAGGTACCGCCCATGACCCACCCTTCGTCATCCCGCCAGCAAATCCTATTGGTGGACGACGAGGAGGATGCGCTGGTGGAGTTGGCCGAATCCCTCGAAAACGAGGGATTTGTCTGTTTCACGGCGACCTCCGTCACCTTCGCCTTGCAAGAATTGACACTTCACCCTGATATCGCCCTGGTTATCACCGATCTGCGCATGCCCGAGGAAAGTGGTATCTCCTTGATCAGGCGCCTGCGCGAACACACCTCACGCTCGCATTTGCCTGTGATCGTGATGTCTGGCCATGCAGAAATGGACGATGTCAGCGATATGCTGCGCTTGCAGGTGCTGGACTTGTTTCGCAAGCCGATCTACCTGGTGCGCTTGCTCGATACCCTCAACAGCCTGTTTCCCCTCACCAAACCTGACCGGTAATGTTCGCGCGCCATTAAAAAATGTGGGAGCTGGCTTGCCTGCGATAGCGGTAGTTCAGTTAAAGATTCATTGGCTGATGCACCGCCTTCGCGAGCAGGCCCGCTCCCACAGTTTGATCGCGGGGGCTCAGGTAGGGAGGTTTCGGCTGTCAGGCCGCAGGGATCTGTGCCATGCACTGATTCTGTGAGCAATACAGGCCTGTGTGGGAGCTGGCTTGCCTGCGATGACGTCATGACAATCAACGACTAACAGCCAGACACTCCGAAACCCAACTGTGGAGCGGGCTTGCTCGCGAAGGCGGTATGGCAGACAACCGAGATATGTACTCATTCCAACCCAATTAAATGGTCGACCCGAAGAGCGCCATCGCAGGCAGGCCAGCTCCCACATTGATTACAGGTGCCCTCGTCACAGTTGATAACTGAAGCTCAGCGTATACCGCGGCCTGCGGTTAAAGCTGTCGAGGGCGATATCCGACATTGGCTTGGCCGCTTCCAGCGCGATGTTGTAATACTTGTTGTCGCCAAAGCGTAAACCTACCGCCGCCGACGACATGTCGTTGGCCTTGACCGGCAGGTCGTTGAACCAGGATTTGGCGCGATCGACTACGACGTAGGGTTGCAGGATTTTCACCCAGTTGCCGGCGCGGTTGAAGCTGTAGTTGACCTCGTACGCCACCCCCCAGCCCTTGTCGCCCGAGCCTTGGTCGTCCGGGTAGCCACGGCCGAAATTTTGCCCACCGAAGGTGGCGCGTTCGCTGTCGGGCAGGGTGTTGTTGCTCCAGTACAGCGCGCCGGAAAGTACGCCTTGCCAGTTGTCGAAGAACTTGTCGCTTTGCACGCCGGAGAGGCGCAGGCGGAAGAAGTCGAGGTCGGGTTTAGCCACGTCCAGGTCACTGCGGGCCTTGGCGCCCAGGCCATCGATGCCCTGGTACAGGCCACCGCTGATGATGCGTAGGCGTCGCGCGTCGGCTTTGCGCCAATCACCTTCGAAGGCCAGGGCGCGCAGGTTGGATTCGATGTCGAAACGCAGCGGGTAACCCACCAGTTTATAGCGCGTGGTCTGGTCGACCGCGTACAGGCGTGTGCCCAGGGTGAAGGACTCGGTCGGGGAGGCAATGAACGGGTGGCTCAGGCCGATGGAGTAGCGGTCGATGGACTGGTGCGGCTTGAGTTCGAAACCGCCGTCCAGTTGCACGCTGCTGCTGGGGTCGGCGCGATAGCGCTCGGCGGCGAGCGCCAGTTGAGTGCCTTCGGCATTGATGAATTGGTTGTAGTCCACGCGGTAGTAATGCTCTTTGTCCTCGCCGGGTGGGAACAGGCCGCTGACGCTGAGCTGCTCGCCCATGGACGTCTGGGAATTGCTGGTGGCGCTCAGCAACGCTTGCGTGCCGCCACGGCTTTTCTGCACCAGGCTCATGCTGGTGGTGAAAGGTTTGCGGCTGGCCTGGATCTGCATGTGCGTGGCGCCATCGGTGGTGCCTGGCGGCGGTACTTGCGCTTGTACGCTGAGGCCGGGGATGCGGCTCATCAGCGTGGTATAGCGCTCGAAGGTCTTGCGAGTCAGTGGGCGTTCGGCCAGGAGCTTTTGCGCGAGTTTATCGACGTAGGCCGACACCGAACCAATGTCGCCGGTTTGTTGATAGTCCTTGATGTAGCCTTCCACCAGTACCACGCGGACCAGGCCATTTTCGAAGTTCTGTTGCGGCAGGAAGGCGTAGGACAGCAGGTAGCCATTCTCCTGATAACGGCGGGTGATGCCACGGGTCGCTTCAATCAGTTGCGCAAGGTTGGTTTCACGTCCAATCAACGGCGCATACACCTGCGCCGTCTCGGCGAGCGGGTAGACCGTTCCGCCTTCGATCTGCAATTTTCGAATAGTGACCTTGGTGTCCATCAACAGCGGCTGGCCGGCAGTCGGCGGCGCCTCGGGTACCTGGGTTTTCGACGTGGGCGGTCGATAGGCGTCGGCGGGCAGGTTGGGCACCGGCAGGGTGCGGACAGTGTCGTTGCTGTTAAGAAAGCTGGGAAGGGTCTCGGCCTGGGCGTAAGCACTGAGGGTGAGCAATAACAACGGGGTCAACACGCGCATAGGACACTCCATGGTCAACTGCAGCAGCGCTTCGGGCCCGCCGGGTTCTGGGACTCGGTTCGGGAGGGCGGCGACTGATCACAGGTGTCGCTGCCCATAAAAAAGACGAGAGACTTATTAAAGTTCTCTCGTCTCAACCAAGCGTAGGCGCTGTAGGGGAGGCCGTCTAATCGGCCAGGTGCATTTCTATTTGCCGGTCAGGCCATTCAACAAACCGCCCAGACCGCCTGTGGCCGTAGTGCCGCCCGTGGTGGTGGCAGTGCCGGTTGCTGTGGCGGTGGTGCCGATATTCAGGCCGCCGAGCAAACCACCGCTGGTGCCGCCAGTCGTGCCGCCGGTTACCAGGCCACCCACCGAGGCGACGGTGCCGCCGACCGCTGTGACGGTGGTGCCTACCGCGTTGGTGATCGGGTTGGCATTGGCTGCCGTCAAGTTAGTGCCCACGCTGCTCACAGCGCCGCCGACTTGAGTCACCAGACCATTGACCGGAGCACCCACACCGGTAGTGGTGCCGATGGTTTGGGTCAGGTTGGTGACGCCGCTGGTCATAGGGTTGAGCGCTGCGCCGACATTGGCCGCTACGGTGGCGACCGGTGCGGTAGCTGCGGTGTTTGCTACACCTGTGCCACCCAGCACAGTGCCCAGCGACGCAACGGTGCCGCCGACTGCACCACCGGTCACACCCGTTGCACTGACTGTGCCGTTGGTATTGCCCACGTTCAGGCCGGTACCCACGTTAGCCACCAGGCCACCCACCAGTTCCGGAATGCCGGGAGCCGAGGTGCCACCGGTTGGGGCGACATAGCCACCTGATTTATCCAGTGTGCCACCGACGCCGGTGAGTACGGTGCCGACAACGCCGGTGACCGGGTTGCCCGTGCCGCCCGTGCTGGCGACTTGAGTACCCAGGCCAGTGACAGCCGAACCGACCTTATCCAGTACGCCATTGAGTGGAGTGCCCAGGCCGGTTGCGTTACCCAGGTTGCCGGTGGTGTTTTCCACCAGCGACACCACAGGCACCACGACTTTGCTGCCCAAGGTGTTGGTCAACGAACCCAGCGGGCCGGTGGTGCTGGCCGTACTGAGGGTATCGCCGAGCATGGTGACGGTGGTGCCGACTTTATCCACAACGCCACCTACCGCAGTGCCCACTCCGCCTGTCGCGCCGCCGACCACAGGTATTCCGCCGAGAGTGGTTGACAGTGTTTGGCCGGTGGTCGAGAGGCCGCCGCCCAGGTCGGCCACGCCGTTACCTACGCCTGCCACCGTGGTGCCCAGGGAGTTGGTGTTGGTGCCCAGTGAGCCCAGGCCGGTGGTCACACCTGTGCCGATGCTGTTAACAGCGGTGCCTGCCGAGGTGACCAGGCCGCCAGCGGTTGCGCCGACGATGGGTACGCCATTCAACGTCGAACCCAAGTTACCGACCGCTGTGCCGACATTGCCCACAGTGGTGCCAAGGGTGCCGGCAATCTGGCCGGTGACCAGTGGGGTGGTTGTCGAACCAGTACCGCCGCCGGTGCCGCCACCAGTACCACCGCCGGTGCCGCCGCCGGTGCCGCCACCAGTACCACCGCCGGTGCCGCCGCCAGTACCACCGCCGGTGCCGCCACCAGTACCACCGCCAGTGCCGCCGCCGGTGCCGCCACCAGTACCACCGCCAGTGCCGCCGCCGGTGCCGCCACCAGTACCACCGCCGGTGCCGCCGCCGGTGCCGCCACCAGTACCACCGCCAGTGCCGCCACCAGTACCGCCGCCGGTGCCGCCACCAGTACCACCGCCGGTGCCACCGCCAGTTCCGCCGTCACCACCGCCCGTGCCACCACCGGTCCCACCGCCAGTGCCGCCGTCACCGCCACCTGTGCCACCACCGGTCCCACCGCCTGTACCGCCATCACCGCCACCTGTGCCGCCTCCGGCGCCTGCACCCGCATCCGGCGATGACGCCGCCACGCTGGATTTATGCCCGCCACCACCGCTGCTGCAGCCGCCCAGGCTCATTGCCAGAACGAGGGCCAGCGCGGTACTTGCTTTCCAAAACACGACTTGAGTTTTCATGATTGAGTTCCTTGCACCTGGTACAACCTTGGTTGTTTCAAACCCTCGTTATTTCTTTGGATAACGATAGATTTGTCCGTGTGGCTATCTCAGGCCAGGGCACTCTTTCACGCAATGCTCAATTTGGTATTAACGATTTATATACACCCGGGTTTAGTCGGCTTAGGAACTAATACCAAAGGTGTAATGGGACGGTGTTTCGGAATTTTTAGATGATTAAAATCAAAGGCTTGTAAAAAATCTGCGGACCTTTCAAGGTCCGCTATAACTTAGGGTGTATATATACAATTAATCAGGGGGTTTTCAGGAAGTCGGCTGCCACTTGCCCCGCATATGTTGAATATCCCCAGCGCCTTTGAGTTCCAACCCTCCGCTGGAACCGGCCGCGCTACTTATTAATATCACTTCACTGGGCAGGCGTACCGGCTTCATGAACTCGACGTCAATTTCAATATTGGCGGCCGGCAAGTGTTCTGCCAGCGCCGCGAGGGTGCGCGCCTTGTTCCACAACCCGTGGGCGATGGCCTGGGGAAAACCGAAAAGCTTGGCGGTAGGCGCACTGAGGTGGATAGGGTTGTAGTCGCCAGACACGCGTGCGTAGCGGCGGCCTATGTCAGTGGGCGCTTTCCAGCGCGTCAATTCGGTGAGCGTGTCTGGGGTTTGCAATCCGCTCTCCAGGGCTTCGCCTTCCAGCTTCACGCCCCGGCATAACATTTGGCTTTCGGCTTCCCACAAGAGCCCAAGGGCATCCTCTATAACGGTGACGATGTCAAAGGTGGCCCCCTTGGGATGGGGGCTGAGATTGCGTGCGTAGACACCGACACTCACGTCACCGACTCCACCTAAAGGCCGATGAATCCGGATGCGATTGCGCAGGTGGATCAACCCCAGCAGCGGAAATGGAAAAGTCCTGTCCGTCAGCAATTGCAGTTGCAGGCCGAACGCGAGGATATGCGGATAAGTCGCGGGCAGCATCGGGCTGTCAGCAAAGCCGCATACCTTGCGATAAGCCGCAACCGCGCCGGGATTGACACTTATCGGGCAGCGCAACCCACGTTCGGGCAATGTGCTGCCGGTGATCTTGCGCTTGAGCGCCGCGCGCCAATACAGCGGCAGTAGAGACGGGGTGCTGTCCAACGTTTGCCATTGCATGCTTACGCTCCCAGAAGACTTTGCCCACACACTCGCAGCGTCTGGCCGCTGACCGCACCGGAGCCCGGCTGGCTCAGCCAGGCGACGGCTTCGGCCACATCCTGGGGCAAGCCACCTTGACCCAGGGAACTCATGCGGCGCCCGGCCTCACGCAGGGCGAAGGGGATATGCGCGGTCATCTGGGTTTCGATAAACCCAGGCGCAATGGCGTTGATGCTGATCCCACGTTCCTTCAACAGCGGCGCCCAGGCTTGAGCCAGGCCGATCAATCCGGCCTTGCTTGCGGCATAGTTGGTTTGCCCTCGATTGCCGGCGATGCCACTGATGGAGGCCAGCAACACCACCCGAGCGTTGTTTTGCAGGGTGCCGTTGTCGAGCAGGGCCTTGGTCAGCACTTGCGCAGCCTTGAGGTTGACCGCCAGCACTGCGTCCCAGTATTCCGGGGTCATGTTGGCCAGGGTTTTGTCGCGGGTGATGCCGGCGTTGTGCACCAGGATGTCGAGCCCGTCTGGCAGGTGCTCGATCAGTTGGCGTGCGGCATCTTCAGCGCAGATATCCAGCACCACCGTGCGCGCATTCAGGCGTGCGGCCAGGGCTTCAAGGTCGGCCTTGGCCTGGGGCACATCGAGCAGAATGACCTCGGCGCCGTCGCGGGCCAGGGTTTCGGCGATGGAGGCACCGATGCCTCGAGCGGCGCCGGTAACCAATGCCTTGCGCCCGGCCAGCGGGCGCGTCCAATCTTGCACCGGGGTATCGCAGGCCGCCAGGCGAATCACCTGGCCGGAGATATAAGCGCTTTTGGGCGAGAGGAAAAACCGCAGCGCGCCTTCCAACTGGTCTTCGGCGCCGTCGCCCACGTACAGCAACTGCAGCACGCCACCGCTGCGCAGCTCCTTGGCCAGGGAGCGGCTGAAGCCTTCCAGGGCGTGCTGGGCGCTAGCGGCGAAGGGGTCGCTGAGGCTTTCCGGCGCTCGGCCAAGGATTACCAGGTGTGCACTGTGGTCGAGATTTTTCAGCAGCGGCTGGAAGAATTCGCGCAGTTGCTTGAGCTGGTCGGTGTGCTGCAAAGCACTGGCGTCGAACACCACCGCCTTGAGCTTGGGGCCGTGTCCTGGAATCCACGCGGGCGCTGTCGAGGCTTCGGCGCCGTAGCTGTAGACGGCGTCGGTGAGTCGGTTGGCAAACGCCAGCACCTGGGTTGCCAATGCGCCACCGCCCAGCAGCAGGGCGCCTTCGACCGGGCGCAGGCGCCCGGCTTGCCAGCGTTCCAGGCGTACCGGTGACGGCAGGCCAATGGCGGCGACCAGGCGATGGCCGAGGCTTGAGTTGGCGAAGTCGATATAACGGTCAGACATGGAACGCTCTCCGAAGGCTGGGGTTCAAAGGTTGACCACCCTGGGGTGGCAGTCGTTCGATTGAGCCTAGGCTAGGCTTGATGATTCCACCCACCACCACAAGGGAGCTTTCCATGACTCAATTGCGCCGTGTAGCGATCATTGGCGGTAACCGCATTCCTTTCGCCCGTTCCAATGGCCCCTATGCCACGGCGAGTAACCAGGCGATGCTGACTGCCGCGCTGGAGGGCCTGATCGAGCGCTACAACCTGCACGGCCTGCGCATGGGCGAGGTGGCCGCCGGCGCGGTGCTCAAGCATTCCCGTGATTTCAACCTGACGCGTGAATGCGTGCTCGGCTCGCGCCTGTCACCGCAAACCCCTGCGTACGACATTCAGCAAGCCTGTGGCACGGGGCTGGAGGCGGCGCTGCTGGTGGCCAATAAAATCGCCCTGGGCCAGATTGAATGCGGCATTGCCGGCGGGGTGGACACCACCTCGGATGCACCGATTGGTGTGAATGAAGGGCTGCGCAAGATCCTGCTGCAAGCCAACCGCAGCAAATCCCTGGGAGATAAATTAAAACTCCTGTTACAACTTCGTCCTCATCACCTCAAGCCGGAACTGCCGCGCAACGGCGAACCGCGCACCGGTTTGTCCATGGGTCAGCACTGCGAGCTGATGGCCCAGACCTGGCAGATCCCCCGCGCCGAGCAGGACCAGCTTGCGCTGGAGAGCCACCAGAAGATGGCGGCGGCCTACGCCGAGGGCTGGCACAACGATTTGCTCACGCCCTTTCTCGGCCTCACCCGCGACAACAACCTGCGCCCCGACCTGACCCTGGAAAAACTCGCCAGCCTCAAGCCGGCCTTCGAGCGCAGCGAAAAGGGCACGCTCACCGCCGGTAACTCCACGCCGCTGACCGATGGTGCCTCTCTGGTGCTGCTGGGCAGCGAGGCGTGGGCCAAGGAGCGCGGCCTGCCGATCCTGGCTTACCTGCGCGATGGCGAAGCAGCGGCGGTGGATTTCGTCCACGGCGCCGAGGGCCTGTTGATGGCGCCGGTGTATGCGGTGCCACGCTTGCTGGCGCGCAACGGCCTGACCTTGCAGGACTTTGATTACTACGAGATCCACGAGGCCTTCGCCGCCCAAGTGCTGTGCACGCTCAAGGCCTGGGAAGACGCCGACTATTGCAAGACCCGCCTGGGCCTGGACGCACCGCTGGGGTCGATCGACCGCAGCCGGCTCAACGTCAAGGGCAGTTCCCTGGCGGCGGGCCATCCGTTTGCCGCCACCGGTGGGCGAATCGTCGCCAACTTGGCTAAATTGTTGGATGCGGCGGGCAAGGGCCGTGGGCTGATTTCCATTTGTGCCGCCGGTGGCCAAGGCGTGACGGCGATTATCGAACGCTGATTGCCGACAAAATTGGCCCATTGAATGCATTCTCAAGGGGTCAGAGGTCAGTAGCCTCTCCCCCCGGCGAGCCGATTGCCGTATAACGAGTTCCACACGCGTGTTTGGTAATACAGGACCCACAATAAAAGCTGATGAAGACTCCTAAACGCATTGAACCCCTGATCGAAGACGGTCTGGTCGACGAAGTGCTGCGCCCTCTGATGAGTGGTAAAGAAGCAGCTGTTTATGTGGTGCGCTGCGGCAATGAATTGCGTTGCGCCAAGGTTTACAAGGAGGCGAATAAACGAAGTTTTCGTCAGGCATCCGAATACCAGGAAGGCCGTAAGGTCCGTAACAGCCGCCAGGCACGAGCCATGGCCAAGGGCTCCAAGTTCGGCAAGAAAGAAACCGAAGATTCCTGGCAGAACGCGGAAGTGGCGGCGCTGTTTCGCCTGGCCGGTGCGGGCGTTCGTGTGCCCCAGCCGTTCGACTTTCTCGAAGGCGTACTGTTGATGGAACTGGTGGCCGACGAATACGGCGATGCGGCGCCGCGTCTGAATGACGTAGTGCTGGAGCCGGACCAGGCGCGCGAATACCACGCCTTCCTGATCTCCCAGATCGTGCTGATGCTGTGCACCGGCCTGGTGCACGGTGACCTGTCCGAGTTCAACGTACTGCTCACGCCTACGGGCCCGGTAATCATCGACCTGCCCCAGGCGGTGGATGCGGCGGGCAACAACCACGCGTTCAGCATGCTGGAGCGCGATGTCGGCAACATGGCTTCCTACTTCGGGCGTTTTGCCCCGGAGTTGAAGAAAACCAAGTACGCCAAGGAAATGTGGGCGCTGTATGAAGCCGGCACCTTGCACCCGGCCAGTGTATTGACCGGTGAGTTCGACGAACCGGAAGAACTGGCGGATGTGGGCGGTGTGATCCGTGAGATCGAAGCGGCGCGGCTGGATGAAGAGCGTCGCCAGGCGATTCGCGCGGCGGATGACGCGCCACCGAGCAAAGTGCCGGACGAGCCACCGCCGCCGCCTTGGATGCAGTAACTCACTGTGGCGAGGGAGCTTGCTCCCGTTCACCCGCGCAGCGGGTGCTGGCTTTTTTGGGGTGCGCTTCGCACCCCAGCGGGAGCAAGCTCCCTCGCCACAAGAGCCAGCTCCCACATTGGGTTTTGCGTTTGTCCAGTCAGGCGCAGCAGTTGCCCGCTGCCAACTCCTTGAGGATCGGGCAATCGGGCCGGTGATCGCCCTGGCAGTGCTCCATCAGGTCCTGCAAGGTATCGCGCAGTTGCCCCAGCTCGCGAATCTTGTGGTTCAGCTCGTCGATGTGCTGGCGCGCCAAGGCTTTTACGTCGGCGCTGGCCCGCTGCCGGTCCTCCCACAGGGTCAGCAACTTGCCGACTTCTTCCAGTGAAAACCCCAGGTCCCGCGAGCGCTTGATGAACGTCAGGGTGTGCAGGTCGTCGTGGCTGTACACCCGGTAGCCGCTGTCGGTGCGGTGGGCGGTTTTCAGCAGGCCAATGGCTTCGTAGTAGCGAATCATCTTCGCGCTTAGCCCGCTGGTGCGGGCGGCTTGGCCGATGTTCATGGGCGTTGATCCTCCAAGTCCTTGGGTTTCCAGGTTTTCAACAGCAGGGCGTTACTCACCACGCTGACGCTGGACAAGGCCATGGCGGCGCCAGCCAGTACCGGGTTGAGCAGGCCGAAGGCGGCCAGGGGAATGCCGATCAAGTTATACACAAAGGCCCAGAACAGATTCTGTCGAATTTTCGCGTAGGTTTTGCGGCTGATCTCCAGGGCGGCCGGCACCAGGCGCGGGTCGCCACGCATCAAGGTGATACCGGCGGCGTGCATGGCCACGTCGGTGCCGCCGCCCATGGCGATGCCGATATCGGCAGCGGCCAGGGCTGGTGCATCGTTGATACCGTCGCCGACCATGGCCACCACGCCGGTTTTTTTCAGCTCGGCCACGGCAGCGGCTTTATAGGCGGGCAGTACTTCGGCATGCACATCGTCGATGCCCAGGGCCTCGGCCACCACCCGTGCACTGCCGTGGTTATCGCCGGTGATCAGGTGGCTGCTGATGTGCTGCGCCTTGAGTTGTTGCACGGCTTGCAACGCGCCGGGCTTGAGCGTGTCGCCAAAGGCAAACAGCCCCAGCACACGAGGTTGCGCGCCTTGTTCGATCAGCCAGGACAAGGTGCGGCCTTCGGCTTCCCATTCCTTGGCACGCGGGCCTAAATCGCCTGCGTCCAGGCCGGTCTCTTCCAGCAAGCGGCGATTGCCCAGCGCCAGTGGCCGACCATCGAGCGTACCGGCAATGCCGCGCCCGGTCAGGGATTGGCTGGCGCTCACATCGGCCACGTCCAAGCCTCTTTCGCGGCAAGCATCCAGCACGGCTTTGGCCAGTGGGTGCTCACTGCCGCGTTGCAGGGCGCCGGCCTGTTGCAACAATAGGGCTTCGTCACCATCCACGGCCGCCAAATGCGCAATCTTGGGCGCGCCTGAGGTGAGGGTGCCGGTTTTGTCGAACACCACGGCGCTCACGGCATGGGCGCGCTCCAGGGCTTCGGCGTCCTTGATCAGGATGCCATGGCGTGCGGCGACGCCAGTGCCGGCCATGATCGCGGTCGGTGTGGCCAGGCCCAGGGCACAAGGGCAGGCGATCACCAATACGGCCACCGCATTGATGATGGCGGTTTCCAGGGATGCGCCATACAGCCACCAGCCAACTACGGTGATCAGCGCCAATACCAGCACGGCCGGCACGAACACCTGGCTGACTTTATCCACCAGTTTCTGGATCGGTGCCTTGGCGGCCTGGGCGTCTTCGACCAGGCGGATGATGCGCGCCAGCACACTTTCTGCGCCCAGGGCCAGGGTGCGCACCAGCAAACGGCCTTCACCGTTGATGGCGCCACCGGTGACCGCGTCGCCGGGTTGTTTGGGCACCGGCAGGCTTTCGCCACTGATCAGCGCCTCATCGGCATGGCTCTGGCCTTCCACCACCTCACCGTCCACCGGGAAGCGTTCGCCGGGTTTGACCAGCACCAGGTCGCCGTGCTTCAACGCACTGATGGCGACGTCTTCTTCGCGGCCGTCCTGCACGCGAATCGCCCGCTCCGGCCGCAAGGCTTCAAGGGCGCGGATGGCGCTGGCGGTCTGGCGCTTGGCGCGGCTTTCCAGGTATTTGCCCAGCAGCACCAGGGCGATTACCACCGCCGAGGCTTCGAAGTACAGGTGCGGCGTCACGCCTGGGGCGGCGGTGAGCCATTCATAGATACTCAAGCCGTAGCCGGCACTGGTGCCGATCGCCACCAGCAGGTCCATATTGCCGGCGCCGGCGCGCACGGCTTTCCAGGCGGCGACATAGAAGCGCGCACCCAGGATGAATTGCACTGGCGTGGCCAGGGCAAACTGTATCCAGGCCGGGAGCATCCAGTGCAGGCCGAAGGGTTCTACCAGCATCGGCAGCACCAAGGGCAACGCCAGCAAAATGCCCGCCACCAGCGACCAGCGCTCGCGGCGTAGGCGCCGGGCTTGATCGGCGTCGGTGGCGGTTTCGCTTTGGGGCAGGGTGGCGGTGTAGCCGGCTTTGTCGACAGCTGCGATCAGCACGCTGGGGTCCATCTGGCCCTGTACTTCGATGTGCGCGCGCTCATTGGCCAGGTTGACGCTGACACGTTGCACACCCGGCACTTTGCCCAGCGCGCGTTCGACCCGCCCGGCACAGCTGGCACAGGTCATGCCGCCGATGGGCAGGTCAAAGGTGGTGGATCCATTCATGGGGCAGTCCTCCAGAAGAAGTTGCCACTAGGATCAACCTTAACCTGTGGGGAAGGTCAAGCCCGATCGTTCCCACGCTCTGCGCCGATCGTTCCCACGCTCTGCGTGGGAATGCAGCCCGTGACGCTCCGCGTCACCCTGGCGTTGAAGTAGCGCCTTGTACCCGGGACGCAGCGCGTCCGATGAGGCGTTCCCACGCAGAGCGTGGGAACGATCGTGGGGTTACTCAGTATTCCAGTGCCGCGGCTTTGAGGTACATGCCGTCCGGGCCCTGGGCAATGCGTAATTTGCGTACGTCACCGGCTTTCAAGGTGATGTTCTGCGCGGGTGGCGCGAGCATGCCTGGCAGACAGCCGGGGGCCTGGCTCGGCAACACTTTCAGGCGCAACGACACATCGCCAGGGGGAAGGTTGAAGGAGGTGGCCTGTTCCTGGAACAGACGCCCGGCCAGTTGGTCCTGGATATACAGGCCGATCTCGCAGTGGGTCGGCACTTCCAGGCGTTCGCGGGAAATAATCAGCACCGCATAATCTTCAGCAGCGAGGGCCTGGGGCGCAGCGGCAGGCAAACTCATCAGGCCGGCAAGGGCAAAAAACAACCAGCGCATGGCGAATGCTCCGTGGTTCACAGCTAGGAAGGTTGAAGCTTGGCCGACGTCGCCGCCGAATACCAGCCCGGCAGAAATACTGAGAACTTGACCTTGCCATCATGGCAAGCTCGACACTGGGCTCAACCTCATCAAAGGAGTCATGTCATGCAAATATTCAGCGTTGAAGGAATGACCTGCGGCCACTGCGTTAAAGCGGTGACCCAGGCGGTACAGAGCAAGGATCCGGCGGCGAGTGTAAAGGTGGATTTGGCAGCGAAAGAAGTGGGTGTGGAAAGCCGCTTATCTGCAGATGACGTGATCGGCCTGATAACCGAAGAAGGCTACAGCGCCAAGCTGGCGTGATTTTTCTGATCGTTAGCCACCTAACGTAATGTTCATGGCACCCAAGCGCGGCTAGACTGTTGAGCTGCCGACTCACTTGGGTGTCTGATGAACCTTCGCATAATCCTGATTCTGGGCGCCTTGAGCGCCTTCGCGCCGTTGGCGATCGACTTTTACCTGCCGGGCTTTCCGGCAATGGCCTCAGCCTTCGCCACTGACGAAAAACATATCCAGCTGACCCTGGCGGTGTATTTCGCGGGCCTGGCTATTGGCCAATTGATCTACGGGCCGCTGGCCGACCGCTTTGGCCGGCGCGTGCCGCTGCTCAGCGGCGTCACCCTGTTTACCCTCGCGTCCTTCGCCTGCGCCTATGCGCCGTCCCTGGAATGGTTGATTGGTGCACGCTTCGTGCAGGCCCTTGGCGGGTGTGCGGGTATGGTGATTTCCCGGGCGGTAGTCAGTGACAAATGCGATGCTGTGGGCTCGGCCAAGGTGTATTCGCAACTGATGCTGGTGACCGGCCTGGCCCCGATCCTGGCGCCATTGGCCGGTGGCCTGATGGTCGGCGTGTGGGGCTGGCAGTCGATTTTCCTGGCGTTGTCGTTGTTCAGCGTGATGGCGGCCATCGCCGTGGCGGTCGGGTTGCCGGAAACCTTCCCGGCCGATCAGCCGCGCCAGCCGTTGTCGGGCTCGTTGCGCCGCTACGGCTCGCTACTGTCAGACCGGGTGTACCTGGGCTATGCCTTGACCGGCGGCATCTCGATTGCCGGGATGTTTGCCTACATCGCCGGCTCCCCCTTCGTGTTTATCAAGCTCTATGGCGTGCCGGCCGAGCATTACGGCTGGTTGTTCGGCTCCAACGCCGCGGGCTTTATCCTGGTGGCGCAACTGAACGCAAGATTGCTCGCCAAGCGCGGCCCGGCGTTTTTGTTGTCGCGCACCGTGTGGGTGTACGTGGCGGCGGCGTTGACGCTGTTGGGAATTGCCGCGTTGCGCACTGAGGCACTATGGCCGTTATTGGTGCCGCTGTTTATCTGCATCGCCAGCCTGGGCTGCATTTTGCCGAATACCTCGGCCTGTGCCATGAGCGGGCAGGGGGCTCGGGCCGGCAGCGCATCGGCGTTGCTCGGTTGCATTCAGTTCGGTGTGGCGGCAGGCGCGGCGTCGTTGGTCGGTGTGTTGCACGACGGCACGGCAATGCCGATGGCCATGGTCATCTGCCTCTGCGGGGTGCTGGCGGTGACCATTGCCATGGCGACCCAGCGCCTGCAACGGGCAAGGGCCGTACAGGCGCAGGTCTGACGTTCGGTTCAGCCAGCGGAACGTTGCTGGTTGAGGGGGAAGCGGTGGGGAGCCTGGATCCGGGCCTGCAGCGTGTCGGCGAAGGCGCGGGCCTCGGCTTCACTGCGAAAGGTGATGGCCTCGCCGTCGAGACGAACTTGCCATTGGCTGCCTGGGGATTTTGCTAACGCTTTTATCAGGATTTTCATTGCTGACTTCCTCACGTAAAAGAATCGTGGCAAAGGCGGCCAATATAAACCTGAACGGGCGCATAAATATGACAAGGATCAACTCTCGGACTAATGGTGTCGTCCGTTACCTACGTGGATAACGGACGACACTGACAGCCGTTTTTTCAGAACCCTGCCAGCACAATCTTGCCCTTGGCCTTGCCGCTTTCCAGCAGGGCGTGGGCGCGGCGCAGGTTCACCGCATTGATCACGCCGAAGTGCTCGCCCACCGTGGTTTTCAGGGTGCCGGCGTCGATCAGTTCGGCCACGCGGTTGAGCAGGTTGTGCTGCTCGATCATGTCTGGGGTCTCGAACATCGAACGGGTGTACATGAACTCCCAGTGCAGCGACAGGCTCTTGCGCTTGAGCTTGCTCACATCCAGGGCCTTGGGATCGTCGATCAACGCCAGCTTGCCTTGGGGTTGCAGTGCTTCGACCAATTGGTCCAGGTGTTGCTCGGTCTGGGTCAGGCTGGCGACGTGGGTCACTTGCCCGTGCCCGGCCTGTTTCAACACTTCGCTCAGCGGCTGGCTGTGGTCGATCACCACGTGTGCTCCCAGGGCCTTGGCCCATGCGTGAGTCTCGGGGCGCGAGGCGGTGCCGATAACCTTCAACGCGGTGAGCTGGTTGGCCAACTGAGTCAGGATCGACCCCACACCACCGGCAGCGCCGACGATCAGCAGGCTCTGGCCTTGATCGTCTTTGCCTTCAGTCACCTGCAAACGTTCGAACAACAGCTCCCACGCAGTGATAGCGGTCAGCGGCAATGCGGCCGCTTCGGCAAACCCCAGGCTTCGGGGCATATGGCCGACGATGCGCTCGTCAACAGTGTGCAATTCGCTGTTGCCGCCTGGGCGTACCAGGGAACCGGCGTAGTACACCTTGTCGCCGGCCTTGAACAACGTCACGTCACTGCCGACCGCCTTGACCACACCCGCCACGTCCCAACCCAGCACCTTGGCGGCGCCATTTTCCGGGGCGACGTTCTGGCGCACCTTGGTGTCCACTGGGTTGACCGAGATGGCTTTGACTTCCACCAACAGGTCACGGGGGCCGGCAACGGGGGCTGGTAATTCGATGTCTTGCAGGGATTCTGGATCGTTGATCGGCAGTGAGGCGTAGTAGGCAATGGCTTTCATGATGACTCCAAGTGAATACGGTCAAGGTAGGAGCGAGCTTGCTCGCGAAGATCGTTAACGATGACGCGGTGTTTCTGGTTTCGCGCCTCGTCGTTGGGGTTTTCGCGAGCACGCTCGTTCCTACAAAAAAGGCGGGATCAGGCGAGAAATTTCAGGCGCTTGAGTTCGAAGTGTTCGATCACATCGGCGGCCTTGGCGCGAAAGCTCTGGATATGCGCGCTCTGGTCGTGGTCGGCCAGCGCAGCGTCGTCGCTCCAGCGCTCGAGCATGTAGAAGGTCTCGGGGTGCTGCAGGTCCTGGTGCAGGTCGTACTGCTCGCAACCGGCTTCCAGGCGGGTCGGTTCCAGCAGGCCGCGCAGCAGGGTTTCCAGGGTGGCGTGCTGGCCGGGTTTGGCGATCAGCGTGGCGATGACATTAAAAGCGGTGGACATAGTCGACTCCGGGCACGGGCTAACGGGATGGGCAGATGATTGGCTATTTCCCACGCCGATAAAAGCGGCTAAAACAGCAGGCTGTTTCAACTAAATATTGATAATGAGCGGAAATGCATGCTGCGTTTTGATGATTTGCAGTTGTTTGTGCGGGCCGCCGACTTGGGTAGCCTGTCGGCTGCGGCGCGGGTCATGGACCTGTCACCGGCGGTGGCCAGTGCCGCGCTCAAGCGTATCGAACAGCAACTGGGTACGCGCTTGCTGGCGCGCTCCACCCGCAGCCTGCGCCTGACAGCCGAAGGCGAGGGCTTCCTTGCGTACGCGCGGGCGTCACTGAGCGCGCTGGATGAAGGGCGGCGCCTATTGGCCAGTGGCCAGGATCATGTCAGTGGTGTGCTGCAATTGTCGGCGCCCTCGGATTTCGGTCGCAACCAGCTGTTGCCGTGGCTGGATGCGTTCCAGCAGGAGCATCCGCAACTGAACGTGCGCCTGTTGCTCGGTGATCGCATCGCCGACCTGTTCCGCCAGCCCGTGGACATTGCCCTGCGTTACGGCGAACCCGAAGACTCCAGCCTGATTGCGCTGCCCATTGCTCCGGACAATATTCGCGTACTCTGCGCCGCCCCCAGTTACCTCGCCCGGCATGGCGAGCCGCGCCATCTGGAGCAATTGGCCCAGCACAATTGCCTGCTGTACATGCTCGGCAGCCGCGTCCACGACCACTGGGTTTTTTTCGATGGCAAGCGTCATGTGGGTATGACGGTGAGCGGCGATCGCTTCAGCGATGACGCCGATGTGGTACGCCGCTGGGCGGTGGCGGGCATGGGCATTGCCTACAAGTCGTGGCTGGATGTGAGCACCGATGTGCTGGCCGGGCGCTTGCGTCTGATCCTGCCGGAACTGCAGGGTGAGCGCACCCCGCTCAACCTGCTGTGCGCCCACCGTGCGCAATTGAGTAAACCCATCAATCTGCTGCGGGACATGCTCGTGTCCCGTTGTGCGACATTGACGGCGCAGCGACCGGGACGAATAGCTTCTCGTCAATAGCCTGCGCCACGCTCGGAAGTTTCACTCATATCCTGTCCTGATCTGCACTGTCAGACACCGCGGAACCTATTGCCTGCGCACCTATACTTGGGCGTCAACCGCAGCAGAAAAATGGTTTAACAGGGAGTGAATACATGGGAGCAGCACCTTGCATCAGTCAGATCGCCAGCTTGCTCGCCGAGCCTAAACGCACGGCCATGCTCTGGGCCTTGATGGACGGTTCGGCGAAGACTTCCGAAGAGCTGGCGACGCTGGCCGGGCTGTCGCCGGCGTCAGCCAATGCACATTTGGCGCGGCTGTCCGGCAGCGGCCTGTTGCGGATCGAGGCGCGGCGGGGCCAGCGCCTGTTTCGTGTAGCGGCGGCCGATGTCAGTGCCGCCATTGATGCGCTGGCCAGCACCACTATGGCCAGCGCGGCCCGCAGCACACCTGATGTTTTGCCAGCGGCGCTGCGCGCACCGCCATTGCTGCGCCGTGCCCGCTGGTGCCATGGCCACCTCGGCGGCGAGCTGGCGGCGCAGTTGTATCAACGGATGCTTGAGGCCGGGTGGATCGAGCGCCATGAGCCGCGTACAGAGGTGACACCCAAGGGCGTGCAGGCGTTGGCGCAGCTGGGCATTTTTACCCAGGCATTGGCATCGCCGCTGGCCTGCGACTGTTTCGACTGGAGCCAGCAACAACCCCACCTGGGCGGTGCGTTGGGGTCGGGCTTGATGCAACTGTTTCTGCAGGCGAACTGGATCAGCGTAATCAACGAGTCACGTGCCTTTTCTGTTACTGATGTGGGGCTGGAGCACATAGCCCGCATCGCCAAACTGTAGGAGCGAGCTTGCGCGCGAAAAACTCGAGTGCGCCGCGTTTTATCCAGAAGCCCGCGTTATGGTTGACGATCTTCGCGAGCAAGCTCGCTCCTACAGGCGCTGGCGTCGTTCTGAGCTGTCGTCAGGTCGCATCCAGCAATAGCCAGCGCAAACGATGCCGCACACTCGCAAGGGGGATTTTTCATACGAGGGGTGTGGCATGGGTAGGCAGGGTTATAGCGCGGCGGAACGCCTGGAACGGTTGCCCATCAGCGGTTACCACCGAATCATTTTCATCATCATCGCCCTGGCGTTTTTCTTTGACTCCATGGACCTGGCGATGATGACCTTCCTGTTGGGCTCGATCAAAACCGAGTTTGGCCTGAGCACGGCCCAGGCCGGGTTGCTGGCCAGTTCGAGTTTTTTCGGCATGGTGGTGGGCGCTTCGCTGTCCGGGATGCTTGCTGATCGCTTCGGTCGCAAACCGGTGTTTCAGTGGAGCATCGTGCTCTGGGGCCTGGCGAGCTACCTGTGTTCCACGGCCCAGACGGTGGAGACGCTGACGTTGTTTCGGATCCTGCTGGGCATTGGCATGGGCATGGAGTTTCCCATTGCCCAGTCGATGCTGTCGGAACTGATCCCCGCCAAAAGGCGCGGGCGCTATATCGCCTTGATGGATGGTTTCTGGCCGTTGGGCTTTGTGGCTGCGGGCGTACTGTCTTACTTCTTGTTGCCGGTGATTGGCTGGCGCGACATCTTCCTGGTGCTGGCGGTACCGGCGGTGTTCGTGCTGGCCATCCGCTTCTTCATCCCGGAGTCGCCGCGTTGGCTGGAACAGGCTGGGCGTCATGAGGCGGCGGACAAGGTCTTGCTTGGCATCGAGCAGAAGGTGCGCGATTCCCTGGGCCGCGCCGAGTTGCCGGAGCCGATTGCCCTGCCACGGATCGAGAGTGCGCCGGGGACGTTTTTCTCCGCGTTCCAGCAGCTGTGGTCGGCGCAGTACCGCCAACGCACGATGATGATCTGGAGTGTGTGGTTCTTCGCCCTGCTCGGGTTCTACGGGCTGACGTCGTGGTTGAGTGCGTTGTTGCAGCAATCGGGTTTTGCCGTGACTCAGTCGGTGTATTACACGGTGATCATTTCCCTGGGCGGAATCCCAGGTTTTTTGATGGCAGCGTGGTTGGTGGAGCGCTGGGGACGCAAGCCTGTGTGCGTGGTGACCCTGCTGGGCGGCGGGGTAATGGCGTTTCTGTATGGGCAGAGCGCAGTGTTTGGCGGCAACGTGGGCCTGCTGATCACCTCGGGGTTATTGATGCAGTTTTTCCTGTTTGGCATGTGGGCGGTGCTGTACACCTACACGCCGGAGTTGTATCCCACCTCGGCACGTGCAACCGGCTCGGGGTTTGCGTCGGCGATTGGGCGGGTTGGTTCGTTGCTGGGGCCGTTGGTGACCGGGTTGGTGTTCCCGATAACCGGGCAGGGCGGGGTATTTGCCTTGGGCGCGCTGTGCTTTGCGGTGGCGGCGCTGGTGGTGTGGCTGTTCGGGATGGAGACCAAGGGCAAGACCCTGGAAGAACTCACCCAGGCTTGAAGCTGATGGGGCCATGTGGGAGCCGGGCTTGCCCGCGATAGCGGTAGGTCAGGCAATAAGAGGCTGGCTGATACACCGCTATCGCAGGCAAGCCAGCTCCCACAGTTTGAGTCCAAGTCTATTCAGTTATGGCTTCACGAGCCGCGCATCCAGGCTGTTCTGCGCCAGGCGTTTGGCCTGGTCCTGGGTCATGCCCAGGCTGGTGTACAGCGCATGGAAGTTCTCGGTGACGTAGCCGCCGAAGTACGCCGGGTCATCCGAGTTCACGGTGACTTTCACGCCACGCTCGAGCATGTCGAGGATGTTGTGCTGGGCCATGTCGTCGAACACGCAGAGCTTGGTGTTGGACAGCGGGCACACGGTCAACGGGATCTGCTCGTCGATGATGCGCTGCATCAAACGCTCGTCTTCGATGGCGCGCACGCCGTGGTCGATGCGCTGGATTTTCAGAAGGTCGAGGGCTTCCCAGATGTACTCGGGCGGGCCTTCTTCGCCAGCGTGGGCGACGGTGAGGAAGCCTTCGTGGCGGGCACGGTCGAACACGCGCTGGAACTTGCTCGGTGGGTGGCCCATTTCCGAGCTGTCCAGGCCCACAGCCACGAACGCGTCACGGAACGGCAGCGCCTGGTCGAGGGTTTTCTGCGCTTCGTCTTCGCTCAGGTGGCGCAGGAAGCTGAGGATCAAACCGCTGGTGATGCCCAGTTGCTGCTCGCCGTCTTTAAGCGCAGCGGCGATGCCGTTGAGCACCACTTCGAACGGCACGCCACGGTCGGTGTGGGTTTGCGGGTCGAAGAAGGGTTCGGTGTGGATCACGTTCTGGGCCTTGCAGCGCAGCAGGTAGGCCCAGGTCAGGTCGTAGAAGTCCTGGGACGTGCGCAGCACATCGGCGCCCTTGTAATACAGGTCGAGAAACTCTTGCAGGTTGTTGAAGGCGTAGGCCTTGCGCAGGGTTTCGACGTCGTTCCATGGCAGCGCAATCTTGTTGCGCTCGGCCAGGGCGAACAGCAACTCAGGCTCCAGCGAGCCTTCCAGGTGCAGGTGCAATTCAGCCTTGGGCAGGGCGTTGAGCCAATCGTACATTTTTAAAATCTCATCAGGTGCAATGGCGGCATTCTACAGGCCATGGCTGAAATAATCGGCAAAACCTGACCAGCAGGAGAGTATTTGTGTCACTCACGCAAGGGCGGCCTGAACTAAGGTGTAACGAAACGTTAGCGGCTCGGCGCAGTCTGTACCCCATCAATGACTGATTCGCTGTACGAAAAGGCCCGGAATGCTCACATCCCTCAAGCAAGAAAAATTCATGCTGCTGGCGCTGATTGCCGCCATCGCCGCCTACCCGCTGGAACACTGGATGCTCCACAGCGGCCAACTGGTTGCGCTGTTGGCCGGCTTTGCGCTGATCGCGTTTATCGTGATGGCGTCGATGCGCGTGGCCCATCACGCCGAGCAGTTGGCGGAAAAAGTCGGCGACCCCTACGGCACCATGATCCTGACCCTCGCCGCGGTATTGGTGGAAGTGGTGATCCTGGCGATCATGATGAGTAACGAGCCATCGCCCACCCTGGTGCGCGACACCATCTACTCAGCGGTGATGCTCGATATCAACGGTATCCTCGGCCTGGCTGCGCTGATGGGCGGCATCAAGCATGGCGAACAATCCTACAACGATGACTCGGCGCGCACCTACAGTGTGATGATCCTTACCGCCATGGGTGTGTCGATGGTAGTGCCGGAATTTATCCCCGAAGCGGACTGGAAAATTTACTCGGCCTTCACCATTGGCGCGATGGTGGTGCTTTACACCTTGTTCCTGCGCATGCAGGTGGGGCCGCACAGTTACTTCTTCAGCTACAGCTACCCGGAAAAACGTCGTAAGAAACAGCCGGAAGACGAGCACGCGCCGTCTGTCAGCCTGACGTTTTCCATTGCGACCCTGGTGTTTGGGGTGATCGTGATTGGCGCGCTGGCCGAGGTGATGTCCAAGACGCTCGACCTGGGCCTGGAAGGCACAGGCGCACCACCAGTGATTACCGCGATTGTGGTGGCGGCTATCTCGGCCGCTCCGGAAATCCTCACGGCATTGCGCGCCGCGTTGGCCAACCGTATGCAATCGGTGGTCAACATCGCGCTGGGGGCTTCGTTGTCCACGGTGATCCTGACGGTGCCGGTGATGGAAGCCATGGCACTCTACACCGGGCAGCCGTTCCAGATGGCGATGACGCCGGTGCAAACGGTGATGGTGTTTATCACGCTGATCGTCAGCGCGATCAACCTCAACGATGGTGAAACCAATGCGATAGAAGGGATGACGCATTTTGTGTTGTTTGCGACCTTTATCATGCTGTCGCTGTTGGGGCTGTAACCCGATTTGAAAGGCGCCGCAGATCCAATGGGGGAGCCGGTTTTTGGGGGCGCTACGCACCCCAGCGGGAGCAAGCTCCCTCGCCACAGAAGCCCGCTCCCACATTTTGATTGGCGCCTGGCTTAGGTGCCCGCGATCAAATGGCGCGCGGCCTGGCTGTGATCGGCGATCAAGCCCTTGAGGTCCAGGCCTTCGACTTGGCCGTCGATCACCCGCCATTGACCCGCGATCATCACCCGGTCTGCACGGTCCGCGCCGCACAGCAGCAGTGCGGAAATGGGGTCATGGCTGCCGGAAAAGCGCAGCTCATCGAGCTTGAACAGTGCCAGGTCCGCCTGTTTGCCTACTGCCAACTCGCCAATATCCGTGCGCCCCAGCAACTGCGCCGAGCCCTTGGTGGCCCAGCCCAATACACCTTCGGGGGTGATCTTTTCCGCGCCGTAGCGCAGGCGCTGGATGTACAGGGCCTGGCGGGCTTCAAGGATCATGTTCGAAGCGTCGTTGGAGGCCGAGCCGTCCACGCCCAAGCCGATCGGGGCGCCGGCGGCAAGCAGGTCCAGGGTTGGGCAGATGCCGGAGGCCAGGCGCATATTCGAGCTTGGGCAATGGCAGATGCCGGTGCCGGCTGCGCCCAGGCGCGCTATTTCGTCCGGGTTGAAGTGAATGCCGTGAGCCAGCCAGGTGCGCGGGCCGAGCCAGCCGACGCTGTCGAGGTAATCCACGGTACGCAGCCCGAAGCGTTGCAGGCAGAAATCTTCCTCATCGAGGGTTTCCGCCAGGTGGGTGTGCAGGCGTACGTCCAACTGATTGGCCAGCTCGGCGCTGGCTTGCATGATTTCGGGGGTGACGGAAAACGGCGAGCACGGCGCCAGGGCGATCTGGATCTGCGCACCGTCACCGCGCTGGTGATATTCGCGGATCAGGCGCTGGCTGTCTTCGAGAATCACCTGGCCTTGCTGCACGGTTTGCTGAGGTGGCAGGCCGCCATCGGCTTCGCCCAGGCTCATGGAACCGCGGGTGAGCATGGCGCGCATCCCCAGTTCACGCACGCTGCCTACCTGCACATCAATGGCGTTTTCCAAACCATCGGGGAACAGGTAGTGGTGGTCGGCCGCCGTGGTGCAGCCCGAGAGCAGCAATTCGGCCAGGGCGACTTTGCTGGCCAGGGCGAGTTTTTCCGGGGTGAGTCGCGCCCATACCGGGTACAGGGTTTTCAGCCAGGGAAACAGCGGTTGGTTGACCACCGGGCCCCAGGCACGGGTCAGGGTTTGATAGAAGTGGTGGTGGGTATTGATCAGCCCAGGCAGCACCACATGCTCGCGGGCATCGAACACCTGGGCGCAAGGCTGCGCAGGCGCTTGCCCTTGGGCCAGCACTTCGGTGATGACACCGTCTTGCAGCACCAGGCCGCCACGGGCATCGAGGCCATTGGCAGTGAAAATCGCGAGGGGGTTTTTTAACCAGATACGGGTCGCAGGCATTGGCCGGCTCCTCTGAATGATGGGTTCAGGTTTGCCAGCTCAGTGTTGCCCTGTCTGCTGATCCAGGGTCGCCGGGGAGGGCGAGGTGGGCAGTTTACCTCTGTGGGAGCGAGCTTGCTCGCGAAAATCGTCAACGATGACGCGGGCAGTCTGGTTTAACGCAGTGCCTGGGCGTTCTTCGCGAGTAAGCTCGCTCCTACAGTTGAGGGTGGTTACCAGGTGATGGTGTTGCCCTTGTAGTCGACGAAGTGATGGCCGCCTTTGCCGGTGTAGGCATTTACCTGGTCCACCAGGCCGCGCACGCTGGTCTCGACGTCGATGTGGGCGTTTTCGCCGCCCATGTCGGTCTTCACCCAGCCTGGATGCAGCGACAGCACCGTCGGCTTGGGCTCGCCCAGTTGCGTGATAAAGCTATTGGTCATCGAATTGAGTGCGGCCTTGCTGGCCTTGTACAGCGCCAGGTCCGAGCCGTCGGGAATGGTCACGCTGCCCAGTACCGAACTCATGAAGGCCAGCACACCGGTGTCTTTGCGGATCTGTCCGACAAAACGCTGGGCCAGGTTGATTGGCGCCACGGCGTTGGTGAAGAACAACTGGCCGACTTCCGCCAGGGTCGCGTGGCCGGGCTCCTGGTTGGCCGGGCCCTTGACGCCGGCGTTGACGAACAGCAGGTCGAAGGTGCGGTCTTTCAGGCGTTGGGCTAGGGCGATCACGGCTTGCTGATCGTCCATATCCAACTTCTCGATCTGCACCGGCCCCACGGCTTTCAGGGCATCGGCCTTGTTCGGATCGCGCACGGTGGCGGTCACGTCCCAGCCGTCCTGGAGCAGTTGCTTGACCAGGCCAAGGCCCAGCCCGCGCGAGGCGCCGATGATCAGTGCGGTTTTTGGCGTAGACATGAAAGGCTTCCTTTGAAATCGCGGTTCAGGGAGTTCAGCGCATAACAGTAGCAGTTTCAGCGTTCGAGCAGGATGCGCCCACGGCTGAGGTCGGCGAGCTGGGTTTGCAGGGTGTCGATGTGCGCCTCCCCCAGGGCGAGCTGCAGTTCTACGCCGTTGGCGGTAAAGGTTTCTTCCACCACAAGTCCGCCGAGTTCAGCGACACGCAGCTTCACCAGGTTCAGTTCGGAGAAGCCACAGGCGCAACGCAGGGGCACTCGGCTGATCAGCTCGATGCGCTCGGCATTTTGCAGGCATTTATTGGCCCCGCCGCCATAGGCGCGGGCCAAGCCACCAGTGCCCAGTTGAATGCCGCCGTACCAGCGGATCACCAAGACGGCCACCTGATCAAAGCCCTGGGCCTCGATGGCTGCAAGAATCGGGCGCCCGGCGGTGCCTCCGGGTTCGCCGTCATCGCTGCTGCGGTATTGATCGCCCAGCTTCCAGGCCCAGCAGTTGTGCGTGGCGTTGAGGTCGCTGTGTTGCTCGAAAAACGCCTGGGCGTCCTGCGGGCTGGTAATCGGCGCCGCCAAGGTGATAAAGCGACTTTTGCGTATTTCTTCACGAAACTCGCAAAAGCCGGTGAGCGTAAAAGACATAAATCGCTTCGTTTATAGGGCTGGCTTGATGCCGCAGCCTTTGAGAATGATATGGATCAGGTTGGTGCCGGCATCTTCCATGTCCTGCTTGGTCAGCTTGGTGCGACCGGTGACGCGGCAGATCTGGGTGGCGAAGTCAGCGTAGTGCTGGGTGCTGCCCCACAGCAGGAAGATCAGATGCACGGGGTCGACGGGGTCCATTTTGCCGGCGTCGATCCACGCCTGGAACACTGCGGCACGGCCACTGAACCAGGCTCGATAGTCCTGGCCGAAATATTCCGTGAGGCATTCGCCACCGCTGATGATCTCCATGGCAAAGATCCGCGAGGCTTGGGGTTGGCGGCGCGAGAATTCCATCTTGGTGCGGATGTAGCGAGCGAGCGCCACGGCCGGGTCATCCTCGGCGGTCAGCGCGTTGAAGGTGCTGTCCCAGAGTTCGAGGATGTTGCTCAGCACTGCGATGTACAGGCCCAGCTTGTTGGTGAAGTAGTAATGCAAGTTGGCCTTGGGCAGCCCGGCGCTGGCAGCGATGGTGTTCATGCTGGTGCCTTTGTAGCCATGGCGCGCGAATTCATCTTCAGCAGCCTGGAGAATCGCTTGTTCATTCTTTTGCCGAATGCGGCTGGCGGGTTTACCGCCGTGGTTGCTGTGGGCAGGAACTTCGAGGCTCATGGAGGTTTCCGTGCTGATCGATAGAGACGACGTGTGCACAGATAACCCACCCTCAAGCCTCAGACAAGTCCTGATGCAATAAAACCGTCAAAGCGGTTCCAGGCTGTCGCGTTCCGGGGTGTGGTTTGCGGCGGTGGTACTTGCCTTGGCCTCCGGCAGTAACAGGCACAGGAGGATGGCGGTGATACCGCCGCTGGTGATGGCGGAGTCGAACAGGTTCTGCACCAGTGTCGGCATCAGGTGCAGCAGGTTAGGTTGCGCGGCGATACCCAGGCCAACACCGAACGAGGTGGCGATAATCAGCATGCTGCGTCGATCCAGCGGTGCCTGGGCGAGAATGCGCACGCCGGCCGCGGCCACACTGCCGAACATCACCAGCGTCGCGCCGCCCAGCACCGGCTTGGGGATTTGCTGCAGCACGGCGCCAATCAGCGGAAACAGGCCCAGACAGAACAGCAACACGCCGATGTATAAACCGACGTAACGGCTGGCCACGCCGGTGAGCTGGATCACACCATTGTTCTGCGCAAACGTGGTGTTGGGGAAAGCGCTGAAAGTGGCGGCGATCATGCAGCTCACCCCATCGCCGAGGACGCCGCCCTTGAGCCGGCTTATATAAGAAGGGCCGCTGATAGGCTGGCGGGCAATCATGCAATTGGCGGTGAGGTCGCCGACGGTTTCGATGCTGCTGATCAGATAAATCAGCGCAATCGGCAGGAAGGCGCTCCAGTCGAAGTTGAAACCAAAGCGGAATGGTGTAGGCAGGCTGACCAATGGCAGGTCAGGCAAAGCCTGGGGAATCAGTTTACCGCTGAACCACGCCGCGAGGCTGCCCAGGGCCAGGCCGATGATGATGGCCGACAGGCGTACCCAGGGCGTGTTCGAGCGGTTGAGCAGGATGATCGTCAGTACAACGAACAGGCCCAGCGCCAAGTTGGCGGGGGCGCCGAAGTCCGGTGCATTGAAACCGCCGCCGAGGTCGGTGATGCCCACTTTGATCAGGCTGATGCCGATCAGCGTAATCACAATGCCGGTCACCAGCGGTGTGATCACGCGGCGCAGCTGGCCGATAAAGCGGCTCAATACAATCTGTACCGCCGCGCCGAAGAAGCACACGCCGAAAATCATCGCCAGAATGTCTTCCGGGCTGCCGCCGCGTTGTTTCACCAGAAAGCCTGCAGACAACACCGCGCCGAGAAACGCAAAGCTGGTGCCTTGCAGGCAGATCATGCCGGCACCGATACCAAACGGCCTGCGTGCCTGGATGAAGGTGCCTACGCCGGAAACCATCAACGCCATACTGATCAGGTAGGGCAAGTGGGCGGTGAGGCCGAGGGTGGAGCCAATAATCAGAGGCGGCGTGATGATGCCGACGAACGCCGCCAATACATGTTGCAGGGCCGCGAGGAAAGCGGGCAGTGGTTTCGGCCGGTCGTTGAGGCCGTAGATCAGGTCGCTGGGGCTGGAGGATTCTGGGGGCATGGCGGGTCAACTCAAGGCGGACGGTTCAAGGTCCTTGAGTCCTTGCAAAAAGCTGTCCATATGCTCAGCTTTTTGCGCGAGGCCCGAATCAGCGGGTGGCGGCCAGGCTTTCGAGGAAGCTTTCCAGCACCAAATGAGGGCGACGGCCCTTGCGCGTGACCGATGCCAGGCTCAAATCGTAAAAACGTGTAGCCGGTTTCAGCGCACGCAGTCGGCCTTGTTGTACCCACAGGCTGGCGTAGTGATCGGGCAAGTAGCCGATATAACGCCCGGTGAGAATCAGGAACGCCATGCCTTCCCGGTCTGAGGCACTGGCGGTGCAGTTGAGCGCCTGGTAATGGGCTTGGATTTCCGCAGGTAAGCGGAAGGTGGGGGCGATGGCGTCCTGGCTGTCGACGCGCTCGTCGTCGAGTTGCTTGTTGTCGGCGTAAAACAGCGGGTGGCCGACCGCGCAATAGAGCAAGGAACGTTCGCTGTACAACGGCTGGTATTCCAGGCCCGACAGTGCGCTGGCCTGGGGCACCACACCGACGTGCAGGCGACCGTCGAGTACGCCTTGCTCCACTTCATTGGGGGCGATCATGCGGATCTGGATCTGTACGTCCGGGCCGCGTTCTTTCAACTGCGCCAATGCGTGGGTGATGCGCATATGGGGCAGAGTGACAAGGTTATCGGTGAGGCCAATGATCAACTCGCCGCGCAAATGTTGGTGCAGGCCGTTGACCTCGGTGCGAAAACTTTCCAAGGCACTCAGCAGTTGCAGGGCAGATTGATAGACCTCGCGGCCTTCTTCCGTCAGGGAAAAACCGGCGCGGCCGCGTTGGCAGAGTCGTAGCCCGAGTCGTTGCTCAAGGTCGCTCATCTGCTGGCTTATGGCCGAGCGCCCGATGCCGAGAACGGTTTCCGCTGCCGAGAAGCCGCCGCACTCCACCACGCTGCGAAAGATGCGCAGCAGGCGAATATCGAAGTCACTGACTTGGGCCAAAGGGTCGGGACGACGGCTGCTCATAGTTTAGTGAAGTCCTGACTGAAGGTTAGAAGAGTTGGATTTCACCGACTTTATCCCCGTGGCAATTTAGCTGCAACAACGCTTTTTCAATCCCGACGCTGCCTTTTGCCCTGCGAGGTTTTGCTGATGAACATGCCCGAAAACGCCCCATCGTCCCTGGCCAGCCAATTGAAGCTGGATGCACACTGGATGCCTTACACCGCCAACCGCAACTTCCAGCGCGATCCACGCCTGATCGTGGCCGCCGAAGGTAGCTGGTTGACCGATGACAAGGGGCGCAAGGTCTATGATTCGTTGTCGGGCCTTTGGACCTGTGGCGCCGGGCATACGCGCAAGGAAATCCAGGAAGCGGTCGCCAAGCAATTGGGCACCTTGGACTACTCCCCGGCGTTCCAATACGGGCATCCGTTGTCCTTCCAATTGGCGGAAAAGATTACCGACCTGACCCCAGGCAACCTGAATCATGTGTTCTTCACCGATTCGGGCTCTGAATGTGCCGATACGGCGGTGAAGATGGTACGGGCCTACTGGCGTCTGAAAGGCCAGGCCACGAAGACCAAAATGATCGGTCGCGCCCGTGGTTACCATGGCGTGAACATCGGCGGCACCAGCCTGGGCGGTGTGAACGGCAATCGTAAGATCTTTGGTCAGGCGATGATGGACGCTGACCATCTGCCTCACACCTTGCTGGCGAGCAACGCTTTTTCCCGAGGCATGCCGGAGCTGGGCGGCATCGCGCTGGCCGATGAGTTGCTCAAGTTGATCGAGTTGCATGACGCTTCCAACATCGCGGCAGTGTTTGTCGAGCCAATGGCTGGCTCTGGTGGCGTACTGCCGCCGCCACAGGGTTACCTCAAGCGTCTGCGTGAGATCTGCGATCAGCACAATATCTTGCTGGTATTCGACGAGGTGATCACCGGCTTTGGTCGTACGGGCTCGATGTTTGGTGCTGACAGCTTTGGTGTGACGCCGGATCTGATGTGTATTGCCAAGCAAGTCACCAACGGTGCGATCCCGATGGGCGCGGTGATTGCCAGCAGCGAGATCTACCAGACGTTCATGAACCAGGCGACGCCGGAATACGCAGTGGAATTCCCCCACGGCTACACCTACTCGGCGCACCCGGTGGCTTGCGCGGCGGGCTTGGCGGCATTGGACCTGTTGCAGAAAGAAAACCTGGTGCAGAGCGTAGCCGAAGTCGCACCGCACTTTGAGAATGCGCTGCACGGTTTGAAGGGCAGCAAGAATGTGATCGACATTCGCAACTACGGCCTGGCCGGTGCGATTCAGATTGCCCCGCGTGATGGAGATGCCATCGTGCGTCCATTCGAGGCCGGCATGGCGTTGTGGAAAGCTGGTTTCTATGTGCGTTTTGGCGGCGACACCCTGCAGTTCGGGCCAACCTTCAACAGCAAGCCGCAGGACCTGGACCGTCTGTTTGACGCGGTCGGCGAAGTGCTGAACAAGATCGACTGATTTCTCCATCTATATAGAACAACTTTTCAGGAACCCTGCATGAGCCTTATCCAGCATTTGATTAACGGCGAGCTGGTCAACGACAGCGGTCGTAGTGCCGACGTCTACAACCCGTCTACCGGCCAGGTGATTCACCAGGTGCCTTTGGCCAGCCGTGAAACTATTCAACAGGCGATTGACTCAGCCAAGGCGGCATTTCCGGCTTGGCGCAATACGCCGCCGGCCAAGCGTGCCCAGGTGATGTTCCGTTTCAAGCAACTGCTGGAGCAGAACGAAGCACGGATCTCGCAGTTGATCAGCGAAGAACATGGCAAAACCCTGGAAGACGCCGCGGGTGAACTCAAGCGTGGGATCGAGAACGTGGAGTACGCGTGCTCGGCGCCGGAGATTCTCAAGGGTGAATACAGCCGCAACGTAGGGCCGAACATTGATGCGTGGTCGGACTTCCAGCCATTGGGCGTGGTGGCAGGTATTACTCCGTTCAACTTCCCGGCGATGGTGCCGTTGTGGATGTACCCGCTGGCGATTGTCTGCGGTAACTGTTTCATCCTTAAACCTTCAGAGCGCGACCCGAGTTCGACGCTGTTGATCGCGCAGCTGTTGCAGGAAGCCGGGCTGCCCAAAGGCGTGCTCAGCGTGGTGCATGGCGACAAGGGCGCGGTGGACGCATTGATCGAAGCGCCTGAAGTCAAAGCCTTGAGCTTTGTAGGCTCGACGCCGATTGCCGAGTACATCTATTCCGAAGCGACCAAACGTGGCAAGCGTGTGCAGGCGCTGGGCGGGGCGAAAAACCACGCGGTGCTGATGCCGGATGCAGACCTGGATAACGCTGTGAGTGCCCTGATGGGCGCGGCGTATGGTTCCTGCGGTGAGCGTTGCATGGCGATCTCGGTGGCTGTGTGCGTGGGCGATCAGGTGGCGGATGCATTGATTGCCAAGCTGGTGCCACAGGTCAAGGCGTTGAAGATTGGTGCGGGCACTTCTTGCGGGCTGGATATGGGCCCGTTGGTGACGGGGCAGGCGCGAGATAAAGTCAGTGGCTATATAGAAGACGGTGTGTCGGCGGGGGCTGAGCTGGTCGTTGATGGCCGTGGCTTGAGTGTTGCCGGGCATGAGCAAGGTTTTTTCCTCGGTGGCAGCTTGTTTGACCGCGTCACCCCTGAGATGCGTATCTATAAAGAAGAGATCTTTGGGCCGGTGCTGTGCGTAGTGCGGGTGGATAGCCTGGAAGCGGCGATGCAACTGATCAACGATCACGAATACGGCAACGGTACTTGTATCTTCACCCGCGATGGCGAAGCTGCGCGTCTGTTCTGTGATGAGATTGAAGTCGGCATGGTGGGTGTTAACGTGCCGCTGCCGGTGCCGGTTGCGTATCACAGCTTTGGTGGCTGGAAACGTTCGCTGTTTGGCGACCTGCATGCCTATGGGCCGGACGGGGTGCGTTTCTATACCCGTCGCAAGGCGATCACCCAGCGTTGGCCGCAACGGGCCAGCCATGAAGCGTCGCAATTCGCCTTTCCTAGTCTGTAAGGCTCAGTAGGCAGAAGGCCGGACCCTTGGGGCCGGCCTTTGCGTTATTGGGCTTTTTTGACTTATATGACAGAAATGTGAAAAAGAAGGTTGACGGCAGATTCTGGACGCCTATAATTCGCCCCACTTCCGGCGCAGTCGAAACGGAAAACTTCTTGGTAAACAATAAGTTACGCAGTTCTCGACAGCAAGTTGCTTCAGTTCATCGAAGCCAGAAGGAAGTTGAAAAAGAGGTGTTGACAGCAGCGTGTAACGCTGTAGAATTCGCCTCCCGCTTACGAGAGATCGCAAG